>NZ_JABXEM010000028.1:0-59575 GCF_013372595.1 Myxococcus sp. AM011 | reverse complement strand
CGTGGGGGCTCGGGCGGCGGGGCGGCTCCTCGCGGCTGTCGGGCAGCGACACGTCGGCGAGCCCCAGCTTGCGCACGGCGGCGCGCGCGGCGGAGGCCACGCGGGAGTCGGCGTCCTTCACGCGGCGGCGCAGGTGGCCGGCGGCGGTGACTCGGGGGAAGAGCAGGGGGATGAGGCGCACGGCCTGGATGCGCTCGCGCGGGTCCACGCTGCCCAGGCGCTTCGTGACGACCTCGCTCCAGTGTCGGCTGACGTAGAAGCGGGCGACTTCGTATTCGGCGAGGCCCTGGTGGCGCTCCAGCAGTTCGGTGATGCGGCTGAAGTGCGCCTCGGGGTCCTCCATCAAGGGCTTGAGCTCGAGGAGCAGTGAGACCAGGTCCATTCAGGCGCTCCAGGCGGAACCGCGTGCTCCTGGGGACGCCGCCACCTGCACGGCAGAGGCGGACGAGGTCGGGGAAGCCCGCCAGGCGGACCTCGTACCGCGTCGTCCTTCAATGGGTGTCATCGGCAGCCGCGACGTGACATCGCGGACGAAAGGCTGGCTGCACGCGGCCCCAGGAGCGGGCCGAAGCTCACCACATCCTTCACGATGAAGGAAGGTCGCCGAGCTCCAGGGGCCCGTCTTCTTCCAGGAGGGCGAGCAGCGCTTCCCGACTTCCTCCCGGCGCCCGACGCACCAGGGTGTCGAGCTGTCGTCCCTGGGCGCGCACGTGCTCGCCGTGGGCGCGCATGACGGACAGGGCCTCTGGCTCCATCCACGGGCGGGACAGCACTTCGAGGTTGTGCAGCAGCTCGCGGCGGTTGCGGGGCGCGGTGAGGCTCGCGCTGACGCCGGGCTGCGAGAGGGAGTAGCGGTAGCAGTCCACCGCGGAGGGGAGGGGCGTGTCCTGTGCCACGCCGGGGACGGGGCGCAGCAGGCGGCCGTAGCAGGTGGTGGTGAAGGTGAGCACGCCGGTGCCCTGGCGCTGGGCCTCGGGGAAGAAGGCGGACTCGGCACCCGGGTGCGCGGCGCTGTGACGTGTCATCACGACGGGCCATGGGTGCCGGGTGAGCGCGTCGCGAGCGAGGTCTCGCAGGTGCGTGGAGAAGCCAAAGGCGCGCAGCTTGCCTTCGGTGCGCAGGAGCTCCAGGGCGGCGTAGTCCTCGTCGGAGAGGCGCTCGGGAGCGCGGA
Organism: Myxococcus sp. AM011; assembly: GCF_013372595.1. NCBI lineage: Bacteria > Pseudomonadati > Myxococcota > Myxococcia > Myxococcales > Myxococcaceae > Myxococcus > Myxococcus sp. AM011. The sequence continues at coordinate 58,404 of NZ_JABXEM010000028.1, read as the reverse complement.
CCCAGAAGAGCAGGAAGACGTCGAGCCACGAGGTGCGCAGTCGGCGCAGCGCGGACTCCACGTCGCGACGAATGGCGGCAGGGCCCGAGTGGTACGTGCCCGCCACGATGACGGAGCGCTCGCGAGGGCCGCGCCCGCTGCGAAGGAACTGCGTCAACGCGGCGTAACGGGGCTCCCAGAAGAAGGTGTCGATGCCGGCTTCGTGCGCCTCGAAGAAGGGCTCGCGCGAGGTGAGGTGCGCGCCGGAGAGGACGAGGGGCGAGACATTCAGTCCAGTGCGCCCCAGGGGACGTGACGAGGCTCGCGGTGGAGACGGTGGGCGAGGTGATGGGGTGGTGCGCTGTCGTGGAGCGGAGGTGGGGCGGAGGCGCGCGAGCTCGGGCTCGGCGGTGAAGAGCGCATCGGGGAAGGTGAGTGTCAGCGCTTGCAGGTGCGTGACGACGCGGGCGGGCTCGGTGTGGGCGCGCAGGGAGTCGCGGAGCAGGGCGAAGGCGGTGTCATCGGCTCGGCGCAGGCGCCACGTCCATGCGGCGATGCGCAAGTCGGTGTCGTGCCCGGGGGTGGGCTGGCGTGGTGGTGGCTCCTGCCGTGTGTCGCCGGACTCCAGCGGCGAGGCCTCTGGTGTGGGCAACTTGTTGTGAACGTCGGGAAGTGGCGGAACGTCCAGTCGAGAGTTGGCCGGCGGGCCCAGCAGCGCCTCCAGTCGTTCATCGAGCGTGTCGCAGGCCTCTAGTGGGGAGGCCGCCGCATTGCGGACCATCAGCTCGGTGTCACGTGACAGGCGCAGCAGGGCGCGCAGCTCCGCGTCACCGTTCTGGGGTCGGAGTTGCTCGGCGGCGCGGGCTCGTATCCACGGGTCGGGGGAGAGGGCGCAGCCGAGCGCGAGCGTGGACTGGTAGGTCGGGTCGCCGGATGCGAGCGCGCGGCCGTGTGAGAGGGCGAGCTGCAACGCCATGCGACGCACGCTCGGGTCGGAGTCATCGAGGCAGACCCGGGCAGCGCTGTCGACGTCCAGCACGGCGGCTCTCAGCCACGGGTCCTCGTGGGACTCAGCGTGCTCTCGTTCGGTCTGCGTGAGCCAGTCCAGTGACGCGAGGGCTTGCAGCGCCACCGCGCGCACGGAGGGGTCCTCGTCTCCAGATGCACGGAGGAGTGGCTCGGAGGCTTCCATGTATGCGGCGGCGGTGGCGACGGCCCGACGCTCTCGGGGCGAGGTGGCTCGTGGAGCGAAGGCCACCAGCGCCGTGGCGAAGTCCTCGACAGCCGATGTGGAGCGGGGCCTGCGCTCCCAGGCTCCGATGACCTCGGCGCGCACGGAAGCGTCTTCATCATCGAGTGCCTTCAGCACGAGGCCGCGACTGTCCGGGTCGAACACGAGCGCGGATATCACCGCTCGGCGGATGTCGGCCTCGGGGTGTCGGGCCAACACGCGCGCACTGGCCAGGAGTGCCTCGTGTCCCTGCTTCACCGCGACACGTGTGGCCCAGGCCAGTGAGCCCGGCCGGGGTGGCGCCGCGAGGATGCGGGTCGCGAGGTCGACCTCATCCACGTTGAGGCGCTCCAGCAACGCGCGTGCTTCGTCCTGGGCATGCGGCACGCGCGGCTCGTCCAGCCAGTGCATGGCGAGGCGCGGTGCTTCCGCGTCCTTGCGTTCACGGAGCCGCCGCCGCGCGAGGGCACGAAGGGGCTCGTGTGGATCTCCCAGCCACTCCACCAGCTCCCGCGCGGAGAGGGACTCGGCGGGTCGTGCCTCCAGTCGCGCGGTGGTGACCGCGGGGTCCTCACTCGCGAGTCCCGCTTCCACATCGTCGACGCGTGAGCCCTCTGCCCGGGGGGCAGCCATCGCACTGCCCTCCGCATCAAACAGACGCGGTCCCACGTCACCCGAAGCGACTGCACGCCACTCACCCTCCAGCCACGCCACCGCCGAACGCAGCGGTCCCTGCTCCCTCGCTTCCGCCGCCCTCCGCACCTGTTCCCTCAGTCCCTCGTTCCCCGCCCCCAGCCACGCCAGGGCCTGCACCGCCGCATGGCGCACGCGCCAGAACGGGTCCTCCAGCGCCGCGAGCAATACCCCCACCGCACCCGAGCCCGCGACGGAGGCCGCCGCACGCACCATCGCCCTGCGCACCCACCACACGGACTCCCGCCGCACCGCCTGCTCCGCATGCGGCAACAGTGCCTCCGCTCCCAGCCGAGCCAGCGCGCGCCACGCTCTATCCCGCACCATCGGCATGGCATCACCGAGCGCTTCAATCAGCGCCGACGCAAAGCGCGAATCCCTCGCATCACCGAGCCGCCGCGCGGAGATTGCGCGCACCTCCGCATCCTCATCCGTGAGCAGCGCCTGCCTCAGCGCATAGCGTCCCACCAGCTCCGAGGCATCGACCGCGCCCGCCGCCTCGCGCCGCACCGTGACGTCCTCGTCGAGCAGCCGCACGGTGGCCAGGTCCAGTTCGAGCATCGCCGGAGACTCTAGGCGCCCTGCTACACTGCGGACATGCCCGACATGCTGGCCATCATCAGCAAGGCGATTTTCGAGAAGGAGGCCGCTGGCCTCTCTCCCGGCCAGGTGTTGCCGACGGACCGCTACCGCAGCCAGAGCAAGCACCTCACTCCACTCGAGGACGGCGGACGCCTCTTCCTCGTCACCGTGCGTCCCCCCGACGAAGCTCTCTGGCTCGTCGCCGTGCTCGAAGGCCTGTCCTCCGATGACGAGGGGTGGATCGGCCGCAAGAACCGCGTCCCCATCACCGACGTCACCTCCGCCATCTCCAAGCTGCGCTTCGAGTTCGGCAAGGGCATCCAGGCCGCGAAGGGCGCGCTGGGCATGTCCCTCCAGACGCCTCGCGTCCTCACCTTGGCGGACTCGGAACTCCTGCTCGGAAGCGCGGGCGGCGGACCCATCAACTTCACCGCGCACCAGGAGCACTCCGCGCTGCCCTGTCTGTGCAAGCAGTGCCTCCCCCGAAGCCCCGAGCGCGCGGAAGCCCAGGGCATGCGCTTCCTCCGTGCACAGGTGGAGACCGGTGGCCGGCTGCTGTACTACTGGCTGCCCGAGGAACTCACCACTGACTCACGCGCTGTCGCCCAGGCCGTTCGCGGCGCCCTCATCGGGCGGCTCGGCTCCTGACTCACTCAGCGGAGGGAACCGCTACTTCGCGTCCGGCGTGGCCAGCTCCGAGCCGATCTGCTGCCACTCCTGGGCGTAGGCGCCCCGGGTGAAGGTGCGCAGGTCGTCGCTCGTCACGGTGCCTCGCGCCAGCGCGGTGTCGAGCGCGCGGACGACGGCGGTGCGGTGCGGCTGCTCCACGTAGGGATTGCCCTCGCGGAACACCTCGCCGAACAGCGACTCCAGCCGGCCATCCTGCTTCAGCCGCTCCACGATGCGCGCCTGCGAGGCGGGCTCGTCCGCGTGCGCATGCAGCATCGCGGAGGCCATCCCACCCTGGGCGTCGGCGTCGGGGAACTCCGAAAGCAACTCCAGCTCCGCGTCCGCGCCAGCGATGGCCGAGGCCTCATTGGCAGCGGGCGCCAGCGCGGGGTTGATTGCGGGCGTGGCGCGCGGCGTCGGCCGACGCTCCGGCTCGAAGTCGCTGCGGCCCTGGAACGGACTCACCGCGCGATGTGCCTGGACTTCCTTCTTTCCGGGGCTCTGCTGCACGTTCTTGGAGGCGGAGTCCGGCCGCTCCGTGCTGGAGCGCTCCGAGACGGAGCTCTTCGGCGGGGACGAACGGTTGCCACCATCAATGCGCGACATGAGTGCGCTCCAGGAAGACTGCGAGCCGGTGCGGGCATGGCTCCGGGAAGTCTCAAGGAAGTTATCGGACGCCCCGGGCGCCAGTTGCGTCCAGCACGAAGGTGAGGTGGCACACGGACCCATGCCGCGCTGATGACCACCAGAAGACACTTGAGAAATGCAGCAACTACCGGCGCTTGGCCACGGGCTGTGGAGCGAACAGCGCCTCCAGCCCACGCACCACGTCATCCCGCCAGGCCGGGTAATTGTGCCCTCCGCTGTACTCCCGGTACTCGACGCGGTGCCCGGTGCCCTTCAGCAAGGGGACGAGCCGCTGGTTGCCCTCCAGCAACACCTCGAAGCGGCCGCAGCTCATCCACACGTCCAGGGGGCGACGAGGCAGGTGCCGCGCCAGGTCGAACACGACGAACTCGTGGTTTTCCACGACGAACGCCCCCGACTGCGACAGCACCCGTCCAAAAATCTCCGGCGCGCGCAGCCCGATGAAGAGCGACATCAACCCGCCCAACGACGAGCCCAACACCCCGTGCACGCCCGGGTTGTGTCGTTCGTCCACCAACGACAGGTGCTCCCGGGCCAGGGGCAGCACCTTCCAGAGGAGGAGGGCCACGGTGTACTCGCTGCACGCGTACTCCACGCCGCGCGTCACGCCGCCGTTGGAGACGAGCGCGAGGGCCACGGGCCGCATGCGGCCATCGGCGACCAGCGTGTCCACCAGCTCCGGCAGGCGCACGCGGCGCAGGTAGTCATCGCCATCGAGCACGACGAGCAGCGGCACCGGCCCACGCGTCGGCGGGGCGTACAGGTGCACGGTGCGCTGGCCGTCCAGGCCCACGTCGGACATGTCCACGCGGTGGCGGGTGACGTGGCCGCGCGGCACGCCTCGGGGACGGCGCAGGGGCAGCGAGGGCCCACCGTCGGGCATGTAGAAGGCGTGGTTGACGTCGCCGAAGCCGTTGTCGGAGACGCGGACGTTGAAGTCGTCCTTCAGCCGCTGCCCGTGGGAATCGAAGAGGGCGTATTCGACGTACGCGTCGCGGGGCAGCGCCAGCGAGCGAGTCCACAAGCCCGGCGCCACGCGCTCCAGGGGAAGCGGCTCGCCCCTCCAGTCCTGGAAGTCACCCTGCACGAAGACAGGCCCCCGCCCCCGCCACACGAAGGTGGCCGTGTCTCCGATGATGACGGGCGTGCCCTCGGCTCGCGCTCGCGCTTCCAGCTCCCTGGCTTCCATGCGCGTCAACCTATGTCAGTAGATTCCTCAGCGCCCCCTCCAGTTCGGGAAAGCGGAAGGCGAAGCCTGTCTGCCGGGCACGCGCGGGCAGCACGCGCTGACCCTCCAGGACGACCTTCGCCATCTCCCCCATGGCCGCCTTCACCATGAACGCGGGGATGTGCATGACCGACGGCCGGCCCAACGCATGGCCGAGCGCATGGGCAAGTGTCGCGTTCGTCACCGGCTCCGGGGCCGTCGCGTTCACCGGGCCCTCCACCGTCGCGTCCTGGAGCACGAAGCGCACCATCGCCTGGGCATCCTCGCGGTGAATCCAGCTCACGTACTGCCGGCCGCTGCCCACCGCGCCTCCCGCGCCCATGCGGAAGGGCGGCAACATCTTGTGGAGCGCGCCGCCGTCCGGATGCAGCACCACGCCCATGCGCACCACCGCGGTGCTGATGCCCGCGCCGCGCGCGTTCCCCGCCTCCGCCTCCCAGTCCACGCACACCCGCGCCAGGAAGTCGTCCCCCGGCGGGCTCTCTTCCGTGAGCGCCTCCGCCTCGCGCGCGCCGCCGTAGTAGCCGATGGCCGACGTGGACACGAAGCGCTTCACCGTCCCCGCCGCCTTCATCGCCTCCACCAACATCCGCGTGCCCAGCACCCGACTGTCGTGGATGCGCTGCTTCGCGTCCTTCGTCCACCGCTGCGCCACCGGTTCACCCGCGAGATGAATGACGGCGTCCGCGCCCCCCAGCACCTCCGGGGCGACCGCCGCCCGTCCATGGAAGGGCGCACCCGTCACCCCCGGCGGCAGCTTCTCCAGCGCCCGAGGCACGTCCCGCGTCAGCACATGCACGGTGTGTCCCTGGCTCAACAAACCCTGGACAATTCCTGGGCCCAGAAACCCCGTGGCGCCGGTGATGGCCACCTTCACGGCGCGGCCTCCGGGGCCTTGGGCGCCGCCGGCGTGTTGAGGTCCACCCCCACCAGCGTGCTCAGGGCCGAGAAGAACGCCACCTGCTCCTCCGGTTTCATCTTCCCGGAATACCGGTAGACCACCGCGCCCTGGGCATCCAGCAGCAGCACGTTGGAGGTCTTCATCGGCAGGCCCCACGGCGCCGAGCCCATCGTCCCGTCCAAATCCACCAGGATGGGCACGCCCACCTTCTTCTCCTCATCCCGCACATAGGAGAGGGCAATCTGCCGAGCGGGAAAGAAGTCGAACTTCCGCAGGTTGGCCACCGCCACCACCCAGGCGGAGCCCAAGAGGTTCCGCTCCTTGCCGCGCGCGAACAGCTCCTCCTTCAGCTCCGCGTTGAGCGTCGTGGAGTCCTTGTCCTCATAAAAGAGAATTACCGGTTTTCCACGCCATTTCGAGAGGCGAATCTCATCTCCGCTGGAACTCCGTAACGTCGCATCGTGCGGGCCGTCTGCTGGGCTGGAAGCCAGCGCACCCTGGGTCAGCAGGGCCGCCGTCAGCGTGCTTGTGATCCACAACTTCATGAGGTGACCCCCGGTGGACAAGGTTCTTACAAACCCTGTACATAGCCTTGACAAGCCCTCGACGCAAACGCTACGTCTGGAGGGCAGGACCCTCATGAACCCCGAGGATCAACCCATGGCACTCCCGCGTTCCGCCGCGCAGCCGGGCGAACTCCCTTTGGAGCAGGCGTGGCGGATGCTGGTGCACGCGAAGGTGGAGGCGTCGCTGGCGGAGCTGTTCGAGCTTCCGGACGAGGCGGGCCTGGACGCGCGGTGGACGCGGGCGTTGGAGGAGGCGCGGCTGTACGCGCTGCGGCCCGCGAAGCGGGTGCGTCCGGCGCTGGTGATGGCGGGGCACTGTCTCGCGAAGGGCACACCGGTGGTGCCCTCGGAGCTGTGGCGCTTCGCCGCGGGGTTGGAGTTGCTCCACACCTTCCTCCTGATTCATGACGACGTGGCGGACCGCGCGGTGCTGCGACGTGGGAGCGCGGCGCTGCACCACCTGCTGGCGCCCGGGCGGATGGGCGAGGACCTGGCGGTGGTGGTGGGAGACCACCTCTTCGCGCGCGCCCTGGAGGCGATGCTGGAGTCGGACCTGCCGGGCGTGGCGAAAGTCGTCCGCTACTACCTGGCGGTGTGCCGGCACACGGCGGCGGGGCAGTATCTGGATTTGTCTCTGGAGCGCGCGCCGCTGTCGGAGGTGTCGCTGTTCCAGGTGATGCGCGTGGCCTACCTCAAGACGGCGCGCTACGGCTTCTGCGCGCCGCTCGTCTGTGGCGCCATGCTGGGCGGCGCGAGCCCCGCGCTGCTGGAGGGGCTGGAGCGCGTGGGCCGTCAGGTGGGGCTCGCCTACCAGCTCCGCGATGACCTCATCGGCCTCTTCGGCGACTCCACCGTCGCGGGCAAGTCGTCGGCCAGCGACTTCACGCAAGGCAAGCGCACCTTCCCCCTGCTCGCGGCGTATGCGCGCGCCTCGCCCGAGGGACGCGAGGAGCTGGAGGCGCTCTGGGCGCTGCCGGAATGTCAGAAGGATGCGGCGGCCCTGGTGCGTGCCCGGGCGCTGGTGGAGGCGCATGGCGGCCGAGCCGCGTGCGAGCGGATGGTGGAGCGCGCCTCTCGCGCCGCTCGTCGCACCCTCCAGTCGTTGCCCAACCCCAACGGCGTGAGGGACTTGATGGACGCCCTCATCGCCCGGCTCGCGCATCGCGCGGCCTGAGGAACACATGAGCCCGCGGACACAAGGCAGACGCGTGGTGGTGGTGGGCGCTGGCGTGGGAGGTCTGGCCGCGGCGGCGCGACTGGCGCACCAGGGCTTCGACGTCCAGGTCGTCGAGAAGACGGTGGGGCCGGGCGGGCGCTGCAACCGGCTGCGGGTGGACGGCTTCACCTGGGACATCGGTCCCACCATCGTGCTGATGCCGGAGGTGTTCGAGGAGACCTTCCGCGCGCTCGGCCGCCGAATCGAGGACTACCTGACGTTGCTCAAGTGCGACCCGAACTATCGGGTTCACTTCCGTGACGGCTCCGACGTGACGTTCACCTCCGAGCTGTGCGCCATGGGACGAGAGCTGGAGCGGGTGGAGCCGGGCAGCTACGCGCGCTACCTCGCCTTCCTGGCCCAGGGTCGTGTCCAGTACCGCACCAGCCTGGACCATCTGGTGGGCCGCAACTACGCGGGCATCACCGACTATCTGTCCCCGCGCGTGCTCGCCCGCATCTTCCAGGTGCGCGCCCACCGGCGCATGTACCCGGACGTCAGCCGCTACTTCCGCGATGACCGGCTGCGCGCGGCGATGACGTTCCAGACGATGTACCTGGGCGTCTCTCCCTTCGAGTCGCCCGCCGTCTACGGCCTGTTGCCCTTCACCGAGCTGGGCGTGGGCATCTGGTTCCCCAAGGGTGGGCTGTATGCCATTCCGCAGGCGCTGGAGCGGCTGGCCATCGAGGAGGGCGTGCGCTTCCACTACGGCTCGCCGGTGGAGCGCATCCTCACGGACGGAAACCGCACCACCGGAGTCCGGCTGGAGGGTGGCGAGGTGCTGGAGGCGGACGCGGTGCTGTGCAACGCGGACCTGCCCTACGCGTACGAGAAGCTGTTGGACCCCCAGGCCACCACGCTCAAGCGCCGCGAGTCGCTGCGCTACACCTCCAGCGGCTACATGCTCTACCTGGGCATGCGCCGGAAGGTGCCGGAGCTGTTGCATCACAATGTCATCTTCGGGCGCGACTACCGGGGCTCGTTCGAAGACATCTTCAAGCGCTTCCGCGTGCCGGACGACCCGAGCTTCTACGTCAACGCGCCCACGCGCACCGACGCGTCGATGGCGCCCGAGGGCAAGGACTCGCTCTACGTGCTGGTGCCCGTGCCGCACCAGCACCCGTCGCTGGACTGGAAGACGGAGGGGCCGAAGGTGCGCGCCAAGGTCTTCGCGCGGCTGGCGGAGCTGGGCTTCCCCAACCTGGAGTCGGACATCGAGGTGGAGCGCGTCTTCACTCCGGATGACTGGGCGGGCACGTACAACCTGGCGAAGGGCAGCGCCTTCGGCCTGGCGCAGAACTTCATGCAGATTGGGCCCTTCCGTCCGTCCAACCAGGACGCGCGGGTGAAGAACCTCTTCTTCGTCGGAGCCTCCACGCAGCCGGGCACGGGGCTGCCCACGGTGCTCATCTCCGCGCGGCTCGTCACCGAGCGCCTGGGAGACTGGGCAAGGCAGCAGGGCGTGACGCTCTCGCCGCGCGGAAGCCGGACGAAGTCGACAGCGGTGGAGGCGGCGGCGTGAGCGCGTCCGACGACAGGGCGCTGGTGCGCCGGGGATATTGGCTGGCGCGGCGGGTGACGCGTCACCACGCGAAGAGCTTCTTCTTCGCCTCGTATCTGCTGTTCGGTCAGCGTCGCAAGGCGGCCTTCGCGCTGTATGCGTTCTGCCGGCGGCTCGATGACCTGGTGGACGAGGCGGGCGCGGCGACGGAGGACTTGTCCGTGCGGCTGGGGCGGGCGCGGCGCATGGTGGCGGAGCTGTACGTGCCCATGCCGGAGCTGGCGTCGAAGGAGCTGGGGCCGCCGGGCGGACGACTGGTGGGCGTGGCGGCGAGCTCACCGTGGGACGCGGGGGAGTTCGCCGCGCTCGCGCACACGGTGCGCCACTACCGGATTCCCGAGCAGCCCTTCCAGGACCTCATCTCCGGCATGGAGATGGACCTGACGAAGCACCACTACGCCACGTGGGAGGAGTTGGACCTCTACTGCTACCGCGTGGCGGGCGTGGTGGGGTTGATGCTGACGCCGGTGTTGGGGTGCTCGGACGAGGGCGCGCTGCAGCCAGCGGCGGACCTGGGCCGGGGCATGCAGCTCACCAACATCCTGCGCGATGTGCGCGAGGACCTGGAGCGGGGGCGGGTGTACCTGCCCGCTCGGGAGCTGGCGGCCTTCGGCCTGTCCGAGGACGACTTGCGGCAGGGCAAGGTGGATGCGCGGTGGCGCGACTTCATGCGCTTCCAGGTCGAGCGCGCGCGGACGTACTACGCGAGAGCGGCCCTGGGTGTGCCCGCGCTCACGGGCTTTGGCAGTCAGCGGATGGTTCGGCTGATGGGCGCCATCTATGGCGACATCCTTCGTGAAATCGAAGCGCGCGACTACGACGTGTTCAGCTCTCGGGCGTATGTGACGACGCGGCGCAAGCTGTCGCTGGCCACCTCGGCCTTCCTCCGGCCCCACTCCGTGCTTCCCGCGCCGCCGGCCGAGCCGCGCGTGCCACTGCTGCCGAGCGAAGTAGGGGGACAACGCCATGGGTGAAGCGAAGCGCCTGTCGGTGGCTGGCGAGGCACGGACGCGCGGGCTCCTGGACGCCGAGGTGGCGCGACGGAGGCCCTGGTCATGAGCACCTCTCGTGTCGCTGTCGTGGGGGGAGGCATTGGAGGACTCACCGCGGCGGGCCTGCTGGCGAAGGAAGGCCACGCGGTGACGCTCTTCGAGGGCGGGCCCTCGCTGGGTGGCAAGGCCCAGGCCGTCACCGTGGACGGAATCACCCTGGACACCGGGCCCACGTTGCTGACGTTGCCGGACCTGGTGCGTGGCACCTTCGAGCAACTGGGTGCGCTCGACCTGTTGCCGAGGCTCACCGAGTTGGAGCCGCAGTGCACCTATCGCTTCTCGGACGGGTGCGCCTTCACCGCGTACAAGGACCTGGACCGCACCGCGGACAGCGCGAGTGAGGTGAAGCCGGTGGAGCGCAAGGGCATCCGCGGTTTCTACGCGGAGGCCGCCGCCATCTGGGGCGCCGCGGGCGAGCCGTACCTGGAGGCGCCCTTCGAGGGCATGGCCGGGTTCATGGGACGCGTGGCCCGCCGGGGGATTGGCGCGGTGATGGCGGGGATGCAGTTGTCGTCCCTGCACGGGCTGGCGGTGAAGCACCTGCGCACCTCGCACCTGCAGCAGTACGTGGGTCGCTTCGCCACGTACGCGGGCGCGTCTCCGTACGAGGCGAGCGCGGCCTACGCGTTGATTCCGCACATCGAGCGCGCGTACGGCGTCCACCATGCCCAGGGCGGCGTGGGCGCGCTGGTGGACGCGCTGGGGCGGGCGGTGCGCAGGCTCGGTGTCACGGTGCACCTGAAGACGCGCGCTCGGTTCGCGCATACGAGCGAAGGCTACCGCGTGGGGCCCGGCGAGGACTCCGCGCCGTTCGACAGCGTGGTGGTGAACGCGGACCCGCTGGAGTCACTGCGTCGTGGAGACGAGCCGCTGGCGCTCTCCGGGTTCGTGTTGTTGCTGGAAGTGGAGGGGCGTCCCTCGCTGCCGCACCACGCGGTGCTGTTTGGTGGCGACTACCGGCGCGAGTTCGACGAGCTGTTCAGCGGGCAGCTCGCGACGGACCCGACGGTGTACTTCTGCAACCCCACCGCGACGGACCCGACGATGTCGCCGTCTGGGCGCACGGGCCTGTTCGTCATGGTGAACGCGCCCGCGTTGCCGGTGGATGAAGCGGAGGCGGACGCGGCGGCGCGCGCCTGGGAGCTTCAAGCGGAGCGGGTGAAGGCGCAGATGTTCGAGAAGCTCTTCGCGCACTTCCCGGAGCTGAAGGGCCGGGTGCGAGTCATCGGCCAGCGCTCGCCGGTGGACCTGGCCGCGCAGGGGGCGCCGGGAGGCTCCATCTACGGCTTCCTGCCGCATGGGAAGCTGGGGCCCTTCCGTCGTCCGCGCATCCGGGGAAACACCCCGGGCCTGTTCTTCGCGGGAGGTGGCACGCATCCGGGGGGCGGGGTGCCGCTCGTCATGCTGTCGGGGCGCTTCGCCGCGGAGATGGCATCCGAGCATCTGCGGAGGGGCGCATGAACAGCCTGCGCGACATTCCTCCGCTGCCCCGTGAAGCGGGGGCCTATCGCTGGTTCTATGCCGACGTGACGGCGGGGCCCTACAGCGCGGTGTGCATCTTCATGCTGGGTTCGCTCTTCTCCCCGCGCTATTCGGTGGCGGCGCGGCGGGGCGGGCGGCCCATGGAGCACAGCGCGGTGAACTTCGCGCTGTACCACGAGGGCGTGCGCCGCCTCTGGGTCCTGAGCGAGTACCCTCATGCCGAGGTGGAGTCGGCGGGACGGCTGCGGATTGGCCGCTCGACGCTGACGTACGGAGAGGGTGGCACGGTGCGTATGGACGTGGAGGACTGGACGGCGCCCTGGGGGCGGCCCGTGAGCGCGCGCCTCACCCTGGAGCCGCTGACGCCGGTGGGCGAGGTGGTGCGGTTGATGCCCGAGCTGCCGCACTACTGGCAGGCGCTGGCGCCTCGCGCGCGGGCTCGGCTGGAGGTGTCCTCCCTTGGGGTGAAGGCGGAGGGGCTGGGCTACCACGACACGAACCACGGCGAGGAGCTGCTGGGCGAGCGGCTCGCGGGCTGGCACTGGGCGCGCACGCATCGCGAGGACGCGACGACGGTGGTGGACTACCACCTGCCGGATGGCGTGGCGCCGCTGCGGATGACGGCGTGTGCGCAGGGCGTGCGTTGCGAGCGGGGCCCGGGACCGAGGACGCAGCCCACGGTGATTACCGGCTGGGGCCTGCGCGTGCCCTCGCGACTCCAGGCCGGCAACGTGGAGGTGGGGCAGGCGCGGTTGCTGGAGTCCTCGCCCTTCTATGCGCGGATGGAGGCTCGCAAGGGCGCGCTGGATTGCATGGGCGAGGTGGCGGACTTCCGTCGCTTCCACTCGCCCTTCATCCGCTGGATGGCGCACTTCCGCACGCGGCTGGGGACGGCGGCATGAGCGTTCCGGTTCTCCTGGGACTGGGTTGGGCCGTGCTCGCCACGGGCTTCAGCGGCGTCGCGCTCGCGCGCCTGCTGCGCCTGCGTCGGGGCACGGGGACTCGGCCCGTGCAGGAGCCGTCTGTCGAGGCGCATGGCACTCGGCCTTCGGTGTTGTTGCTGCGCCCGGTGGACGCGCCCACGCCTCGTGAGCTGGAGAACCTGGCCCTGCCCATCGAGTACGCGGGCGCGCTGGAGCAGGTCGTCGTTTCGCCCTACCGCCCCCGGCTTCCACCCGACGTTCGCTGGCTGCCGAGCGACCCGCTCACGCCCAACCGCAAGGTGGGCCATCTCCTCTACGCGCTGGAGGTGCTTCCCATCGAGGGCCGCGTCGTCCTCGCCGTGGATGCGGATGTCGCGGTGACAGGCGCGCTCGTGGAAGGGCTCGCGGCGCCCCTGGTTCGTGGGGCCGCGCTGAGCACCGCCGCCCCCACTCCGGTGGACGTGCGCGATGGCGCCGGGCGGGCCATGGCCGGTCTGCTTCGCTACACGCATCACAGCTTCCTCGCGCTGCACGTGATGAGCGCGGGCGCGAAGTCCGTGTGTGGCAAGGCCCTGGGTCTGTCCCCAGTGGCGATGGAGTCGCTCAAGTCCCTGGCCGACCACATCGGCGAGGACCTGGAGCTGTCGAAGCGCCTGCACGCACTCGGCCTCGACGTCGAACTGAGCGACGCGCCGGCCGTGGTGCCGCTGGGAGACATCGGCGCTTGGGAGGTTCCCCTGGCCCGCTTCACGCGCTGGATGCGCGTGCTGGCCAGTCACCGTCCCGCGCTGTACCCCACCGTGCCGCTGCTCTTCACGCCCACCGTGCCGCTGGTGGTGCTGGCCGCCCTGCTGGGCTCGCCCGTGCTCTCGCTCGCCGTGGGATTGCTCGTGTGCGTGCGCGCTCTGCTGGCGCTCCGACTCGCGGTGCTCGGCGCGCCTCGGGTGGAGGGCTTGCGCGACGCGGGCCTCGGGCGCGCCTTGACGGATTGGTTGCTGGGAGAGTTGCTGTTGCTGACTGCCTTCATCGTCTCCCTGGGCCGCCAGGGCCTGGTGACGTGGCGGGGGCGCACGTACGCGCTCTTGCCGGGAGGCCGCATGGTCCGGGTGTCGCCGGAGCTGACGGGAGGACCTGGATGACCTACGCGCGTTTCCTCGGGCTGTTCGTGGTGCTGCCCATCGTCTTCCTGCTGTGGCGCTACCGCCGCACCTTCACGGCGCGCAGTCTGGCGCCCATGGGGCTCTTGCTCATCGTCGTCTACGCGGCGACGTCGCCCTGGGACAACCTCGCGGTGAAGTGGGGCCTGTGGGGCTTCGACGAGAGCCGCATCTGGGGCATCAAGCTGGGCTACCTGCCGCTGGAGGAGTACCTGTTCTTCGGCCTCCAGACGCTCCTCGTGGGGCTGTGGGCGAGGGCCCGACTCACCCGCGCACTGGCGCGCACGGAGCCCGCGCGGCCCGCGACGTCGTTGCCCACGCCTCCCTCCGAGCGCGCCCTGGCCCCGAGCGAGGTGTCGTCATGATGGAGACGCGCTGGGCCTATCTCATCCACCTGGTCGGCTGGACGCTGCCGCTCATCCTCTTGCAGACGGTGGTGCTGGTGCGCCATTACAAGGAGCGCTCCGGCGCGGTGCTGCGCGCGGTGCTTCCGCCCGCGTTCATCATCGGCATCTACCTGGCGGTGGCTGACCACCTGGCCATCTCCACGGGCATCTGGAACTTCGGCGAGGGCCTGCACCTGGGCGTCTACGTGGGGCTCGTTCCCCTGGAGGAGGTGCTGTTCTTCCTGCTGACCAGCGTGCTCGTGTCGCTGGGGCTCGCCCTCTTCACGGGCCTGGTGGAGCTCTTGACGAAGAAGGAGGCCAAGGCGTCGTGATTCCCGCGGCCAAGGGAGGCCCCTTCGGGTGGGCGCTGGACGCGTATATCGGGTGGAAGTTCCGCTCGGCGTTCCGAGGCCTGTGGGTGCGCGGAGAACTGCCCGCCGCTGGCCCGGGGAGGTTGGTGTACCTGAACCACGCGAACTGGTGGGACGGCTTCATGCTGCACCAGCTCTCGCGCGTGGCGGGGTGGGACGCCTACTGCCTGATGGACGAGGAGAACCTGCGCCGCTACCCCTTCCTGGCGCGCATCGGAGCCTTCAGCATCCGCCGCAAGGACGCCGTGTCGTCGGTGGAGTCGCTGCGCTACGCGAAGGACCTCCTGAAGCGCCCCCGCGCGGCGCTATATGTCTTTCCCGAGGGTGAGCACCGGCCCTTCGGCGAACTGCCGCTGCGGCTGGAGCGCGGCGTGGAGCTGCTGGCGCGCGTGGCCAAGGTGGAGTGCGTGCCCATTGGCGTGCGCTACGCCTTCTTCGAGCACGAGCGCCCGGATGTCCTCCTGGAGGTGGGCACGCCGCACCCGCCCGGCTCACTGGCTGTCTTCCAGCAGGGGCTGGAGTCCGTGGTGCGCCGGTTGATGGCGGTGACGAGCCTGGAGGGCTTCACGCGCAAGGTGTCCGGCGCGCGGGGCGTGGCGGAGCGCTGGGATGCCGCCCGAGGGGTGGGGCCATGATGCTGCGCATCCGCACCATCGCCCGCCTGACGGGCATCCGCGAGGCGACCCTGCGCGCGTGGGAGCGACGCTACGGCTTCCCGCGCCCGATGCGCTCGGAGGGCAACAACTACCGCGTCTATTCGCGCGAGGAGGTGGAGTCCATCCGCCGCGTCGCGCGGCTCATCCAACTGGACGGCCTGGCGGTGAGCGAGGCCATCGCCCAGGTGCTCGCCACGCCCGTGAAGTCGATGCCCCGCGCGGAGCGGTTCCAGGAGCGCTTCTGGGCCGCCGTCATGCTGCTGGACGGGGACGAGGTGTCGCGCGTGCTCGACGAGGCGCAGGAGGCCATGGACGTGGACACCTACTGCGACGACTTCCTGATGCCGCTGCTGCGAGAGATGAGCGCGCGGCTGGACATCGCCCGTGAGCACCTGGCGTCCGGGTTCATCCGGCAGCGGCTGCGGCAGGTGCTGACGAGCGTGGAGAGCCCGGCGAACGGGCCGCGCGCGCTCCTGGCCTGCCCGCCCCAGGACTTCCACGAGGGGGGCCTCCTGGGCCTGGGCGTGCAGCTCAAGCGCCAGGGGTGGCGGGTGACGATGCTGGGGGCGGACACCCCGGCCGAGGCGCTGCGCTCCGCCCGCGAGCAGCTCCACCCGGACATGGTGGCGCTGTCCTTCGTGCAGAGGCGCGAACCGGACGAATTCATGACGCTGTTATCAGATGCGCTGCGAGCCTGCGCCCCCACGCCGGTCGTGGTAGGAGGGCCCGGCGCTCGCGAGCACCTGAAGGCCACCTTCACGCTGGGCGCGCAGTACGCGGAGTCCTCTCAGGAGCTGATAGCCCTCTGGAACCAGGTGCGTACCGCGCAGAACCGCCCCTGACCCGTATCGCCCATGGCCGAGCGCACCTACCGAATCCACGTCGCCGCGGAGCTGTCAGGGGTTCGGGTGGAGCTCATCCGGGCCTGGGAGCGTCGGTATGGCGTGCTCCAGCCCTTGCGCACGCCCGCCGGCTACCGCGTCTACACCGAGCGGGACATCGCGCTGCTCAAGCGGCTCAAGAAGCTGACGGACGAGGGCGTGGCCATCAGCGAGGCGGCGAAGCTGCTGCCTCAACTGCTCGCGCAGCTGGACGCCGTGCCCGCCGCCCCCGACGACGTCCGGGGCTCCGGCGCGGGCCTGGAGTTCTGGCGGGACGCCGCGCTGCTCGCGGCCGAGGCGTATGACCAGGGCGGCGTGTCCGCCGTGGTGGACGAGGTGCTGTCCGCGCTGCCCCCGCTCAAGGCGTTCGACGGCGTGCTGGCGCCGCTCCAGCGCGAGGTGGGCGAGCGCTGGCACTCGGGAGAGTTGAGCGTGGTGCAGGAGCACCTGGTGACGCAGGTGGTGCGCGCCCGGCTGGTGAACCTGCTGCACGCGGCGCCGGACAGCGGGCGGCGCCACGCGGTGCTGGCGTGCTTCCCGGACGAGGAGCACGAGCTGGGGCTGCTGGGCGTGGCGCTGCGCCTGCGTCACACGGGCTTCCGGGTGACGCTCCTGGGACAGCGGGTGCCCGCGTTGGATTTGGGCCGGGCGGTGGCGGAGCTGAAGCCGGAGCTGGTGGGCCTGTCCGCCGTCCACAACCGGGGCGAGGGGCCGTTCCGCGACACGCTCTCCGAGCTGATGCGGGCGCTGCCCCGGGGCGTACCCGTATGGGTGGGCGGCGCGGCGGCGGTGGCCCACTCGGACGTCGTCGTCCGACTGGGCGCGCGGCTGTTCAGCGCCGAGGACGACTGGGCGAAGGTGTTGGAGGACTAGGCGCGGGCGCCCGCTGGAGCGTCGCGATGCGGCCCGCGTCTCCGACAGCCCACACGCGCTTGCCCGTGGGCGATGCGGACACGGCGTGGAAGCCCGGGGTGCCCAGCGACGTCCAGTGCTTCGCGCCGTCCACGGACAGCTCCGAGCCGGACGGCCCCACGGTGACGAGCGTGGGCCCCGGCGCTCCTGGCAACCGCGCGACGCAGGAGCGGTAGCCCGCGGGCCTCGCGCCTGGGGGCACGCTCCACGTCTTGCCCCCGTCCCGCGTGAGGGCCAGGTTGCCGGTGGCGTCATCGTGACGCTGGTGGTTGCCGCCCACGGCGATGCCGTCGGTGTCGCTCCAGAAGAGCAGCGAGAAGACGCCGCCGCCGTCGCCCGTGGCCAGGGGCGTCGTCGCGACGCTCCACGACTTGCCTCCGTCCGTCGTGCGGAGCACGCGCGCCGCCGCGCCGCCCAGGCCGAACCACGCCTGCCTCGGGGCTCGCACGGCGATGCTGGTGCCGCTGGCCGCGAAGCCCGCCTCGCCGGGGAGCGCGGGCGGAAACGCTTCAGCGGGAAGCGGAGCCCAGGTGGCGCCGCCGTCGGAAGTGGCGATGACGAGGAAGCGGCCCTCCACCGGGTCGCTGAAGGCGAGGCCCTGCTGCTCGTCCCAGAAGGCCATCCCGTCGAAGAACGCGCCGGGCGTCGAGCTGGTGAACTGGAGCGTCCAGTGCTCGCCGCCGTCCACCGTCTTGTAGATGCGGGACTTGTCGCCCTCGCCGATGGAGAGCAGATACGCGGTGGTGTCGCTGAAGGCATCCACGTCGCGGAAGTCCAGGCCTTCAGCGCCGGGCACCGTGCCCGCCTTCCACGTCACGCCTCCGTCCGTCGTCCGGACGAAGGTCCCCTTGTCCCCGCTGGCCCAGCCCACGCGTGCGTCGACGGCGCTGACGCCTCGCAGGCGCACGGTGGTGTGGCTGTCCTGGGGCTCCCACTTCATGCCCGCGCTCCCCAGCGACAACAGCGTCGCCAGCCAGATGGCTCCCGTCATCATGCCGCGTCCTCCTCGCGGCCCGGGAGGCTAGCTCAGGGCTGGGGCCTGGTGAGTTGCTCGTTGGCGATGGAGTTGTTGAAGACGACGCTCTTGAAGAGCTGCTTGGCCTCCTGGGCGTTGTCGCAGATGGGCGAGCACTTGAAGGCGGTCGAGACGTTGTGCGGGTCCCTGCAGTCGTTGATGACGTGGCCGTTGGCGTCCTCGATGGGCTTCTGCAACGTCACGCAGCCGGCCTGCAGGTGCTTCCAGCGCCAGTGGCTCAGACACGCCGGGCCGCTGGTGTCCCAGCCCGCCTCGAACTGCATGCCCGCCGGGCCCGAGCCCTGGGTGGGAGGGGGGATGATGTTCGGCGCCAGCGAGTCCCACGGCTGGATGAGGGTGCCGTCCTGGGTGAAGGACGCGCCACCGCCGCAGTAGTCGGCGCGGGCCATGCGGGTGCAGGCCCAGTGGGCCTTCGTCACCGCGCCCGGGCTGGCGCCATCCAGCCACGGCTTGTAACCCCAGCGGTAGCACTTGGCGAGCACGCCCGGGTCGCACGCGAGCGTGAAGATTTGGGTGCTCTCCTCGCGGTCGCCCGCCTTCGAGAAGGAGCCCTCCAGGGGCACTGTCCAGGCCCAGCCCACGGCGGGGTCGGCGCCCGTCGTGCACAGGTCCACGGTCGGCCCGGTGTTGGGCCGAATCTGCAGGCGATAGAGGAAGGTGTCGCCGCTGGCGTCCCAGATGCCAGGGGACTCGGGGATGACGACGTTGGCCGCGTTGGTCGCGTCCTTGACCTCGATGACGGTGCCGTAGCCGGACGGTGACGAGCTCAGCATCCGCGCGCCGATGAGCTGCTCGCCGCGCAGGTCCTTGTACGTCACCGGGAAGCGGCCGGAGGTGGCGCGCGCCGCCACGCTCGCTGTCTGGGTCGTCGAATAGGGCCCGGTCAGCACGGTGAAGATGCCGCTCGAGGGGCAGGTGAACCTCACGGAGGGACAGCTCGAGGTGAGGCTGCACTGGAGGTCGGGCCCCGCCGAGCCCACGTCCGTGCCCAGGTAGCCGGTTCGCTCGAACTCACAGGGCTTCTCTCCCGAGCAGACGCGCAGGATGGGGCGGCCCGTGCAGCTCCCCTGTGTGCCCGCGCACTCACCACTGGAGACGGTGACCAGCGCGTTCGGCGAACAGATGCCCTGGCCCGCCACGGTGAAGCCACAGCTTCGCTCGGGTCCCGTTCCACGCGTGACGCATGGGGCGAGGCTGGGCGTGATGCCCGTCACCGACAGGGGGATTCGGGCGAACAGCTCACCCTGGAAGATTCGCAGCGTCGCGGCGCGGCGGACGCCGTCGTGCATCACGGAGGCCCCCGTGTACGAGACGGACGGGATGTGCGAACCGTGGAGCTGGGTGCCCTGGGAGTGGGAGTCGTCGTTTCCAGCGGAGAACGCCTGGGACTCCAGGGGAGACGTCGCGTCCTCGGGGGCCAGGGGCCCGCATGCGGCGAGGAGACAAAGACAGAGATTCAATGACAACAATTTCGAGATGGCGCTCATGTGAGGGGCCTCGGTTTCGTTCAATCCAGATGGGCGCCTGTAGAGCATCTCGTATGCCATGGGCACGTCCGCGCACACCTCGGGTAGAGGGTGGACGGGGCCCCGCGAAGCAGCGGAAGCCGGCGGTTCCGGCCGGCAAGGGTTGCCGGGGTCCGGCTTGGGTTGCCGCGCTACGGGCGCGGCGTGGCACAGACGCGCAGGCCGATGAGGGCCTCGCGCTGCGTGGGCTCCACGCGGTCCCGGTTGGCGGTGTGCGCGGTGAGGTCGCTCTGGTACCAGCTTCCGCCCTGCGCGGAGGGCTTGGAGGGGTCCACGCTGGAGCGGGTCCACTCCCAGACGTTGCCCGCGAGGTCGTCCACGCCGAAGGGGCTGCGTGAGCGCGGGTGGCTGCCGACCTCGTCGGGCCCGAAGCCTCCGGGCTCGCGGCCGTACGTCACGTCGTGGTTGGCGTCGTCCGGGGACAGCCAGTCACCCATGGGGTAGCGGCGGCCATCGGCGCCTCGGGCGGCGCGCTCCCACTCGTGCTCGGTGCAGATGCGGGCCCCGGGGACCTGGCCGGTGCGGTCCAGCCAGGCCACGTAGGCCTCCGAGTCCTCGAAGGAGATGGCGGACACCGGGAAGCGCAGCCAGTCCTGCTCGCGGCGACGGTCTCGCGTGTCGTAGCGCAGCCGTTCTCCATTGAGCACGCTGTAGCTGGCGGAGGCGGGGCGCAGGTTGAAGCGCCAGCGTCCGTCGGGCTCGCGCGACAGGTCCACCACGGTGAGCCGGCGGCGTGAGCCCGGCATGCGCGCGGCGCGCTCCTCGGGTGGAAGGGTCTCCAGGAAGGCGATGTACTGGCCGAACGTCACCTCGTGCCGGGCGATGAGGTAGGCGCCGGTCTCCATCTCGTGCAGGGGCGGGGAGAAGAAGAAGGCGCGGCGCAGGAACTCGCTCTCCGAGGCGCCCTGGAGGAAGCGGCCAGGAGGCACGTACACGAAGCCCTCGGGGACGGCGGAGGCTTCGGGCAGGGCGAGGTCCAGGGTGAGCGTTTCACCCGTGCGCACCATGATGGGGGCTCGCACGGGGAAGCGACCTGGAGCCTCCATCAGGAGCAGGTGAGAGCCTTCGGTCAGCTCCAACTCGCGCAGGGGCGTCTGTCCGAGGTCCTGTCCGGAGGTGTCCGGTGGCGGCGAGGTAGGGGGCCGCGCCGTGTCGCGTGCCTGGTCATGTCCTGCGGCGCTCGTGTCACCGACGGGGGCCTTCAGCAGCCGCACCCGTGCCCCAGGTGGTGAGGTGATGATGGAGATGCGCGCGGGTGTCACCAGCTTCCGCTGGCGCAGTCCGGACGTGTCGTAGGCGGCGAGGCGTGCGAGCAGTTGGGCGCGCAGTTCGGGCTGTCGTTGCCGGTCGGCCCGCACCGCGCGCTCGGCGAGCAGGTCCGCGAGCGGCTCGTTCACCCGAGGGCTTCCCGGGTCCAGCCCCCATGCCGTCTCCAGCGCGGCCTGGGCTCGCAGCGATAGGGTCTCCACCTCCTGCTCTTCCTCCTGGACGCGCGTCCACAGTGCCTCGGCGGCTTCGCGGCGCTCGGAGCCCGGCGTGTCGAAGAGGGTGAGCGACTCCTGTCGCAGCCGCTGGGCCGTCGAGTCCTTCTCGAGGGCATCGTCGCGGTGCCTTCGCGCCTCGTCCAGATGGTGCGTGATTCGGGCTTCGAGCTGCGCGCGCGACTGGACACGAGTCACAGCCACCACGGACAGGAGCGCGAGCGGCGCGGCGATGGCCACCGTCCAGCGCGCGGCCCGGCGACGACGCACCGTCTGGTGCGAGCGGGCAAGGAAGTCCTCTTGCCCCTTCCCCTCGGCGAGCACTCCGGCGGCGCTCGCCTCCGTGAGCTGGCGCTCAGCGTAGAGCAGTTCGGAAGGGCGGCCCAGGCGCTCCCACTCGGCGGCGGCGCGAGCGAGGCGGTGCCGGATGGCGCGGCGCTGTTCATCCTGGCCGAGCCAACCGCGCAGCGTGTCCCAACCCGTCAGCAGGCTCTCGTGCGCGAGCGTGTAGACACCCTCGCCGCTCTCGGCCTCGCCCGCCGTGAGGAGTCGACCGCGCACCAGTCCATCCAACACCGCGCGACCGTTGTCATCCTGAGCGCCGCGCAAGAGCTCCTCACGGGTGCGGCGCAGTCGCGTGCCCTCGGGGGTGACCAGCTCCAGCAGCAGCTCCCGCGCGCGCGGACGTTGTTCCGGGCGGAGCCTGTCCACCACCGCGTCCGCGTGACGGGCCAGCGCGCCCTCCACGCCACCGAGCGAAACCAGCGCCTCGGCGGGGATGATTCCCCGGGCGACATCGCGGGCATCCCACAGCGCTTCCAGCGCGAACTGCAACAGCGGGAGTCCACCGTCGGCGCGCGCGGCGGACGTGACGAGCGTGTCGACCAGGGCAGGGGACTCGAAGCGGATGCCCAGCGCGCGGGCGGGCCCCTCCACGGCCTCGCGCAGTCCTCGGTCGGACAGGGCGCGAACGATGTACAGCGCGCGAGGGAGCTCGTCTCCCAGCCCCGGCAGGGCCACCAGTCGCGTGAGGCAGTCACTGCGCGCGGTGGCCAGCACGCGGATGCGCGGAACGCGGTGAAGCGCCAGGGCCAGCTCCTCGGCGAACCGCGCGGCCTGGGCGGGCTCGGAGAAGGTGACGAGCTCCTCGAGCTGGTCGATGAACAGGAGCACCGGGGGAGCCCCCGAGGGACGTCGGCGCAAGGCTCGCGCGAGCGCGCCGGGTTCCTCGGTGGCGACCTGCGCGAGGAACACGTCGGCGCCCCCGTCGAGCACGGGCGCGAGCGCCTCCGCCAGCGCCTCCAAGGGCTGTCGTCCAGGAGTCCACGAGACGATGTTCCACGCGGGGCCATCGTCTCCACGTCCCGCGATGACGGGCAGCACTCCGGCGCGACACAGCGACGACTTGCCGACGCCCGAGTCTCCCGCGAGCAGCACGAAGCGCTCGCCGCGCAGCCGGTCCATCACCTCGCGCAGCTCGGCCTCGCGTCCGAAGAAGACGCCACGGTGCTCGGCCTCGAAGCTGCGCAGTCCCCGATAGGGGTTGCCGGAGGGCAGGGGGCTCGCCTGCGTCGAGTGGGCCAGCGCCTCCAGGGCCTCGCGCAGCGCGTCTCCAGACTCGAAGCGCTGCTCGGGAGCCAGGGCGAGGCAGCGGTCCACCACGGCGGCCAGGCCGGGAGGAAGGTCCAGGTCCTGCTCCACGAGCGGGCGTGGGCGCTGCTCCAGCACGGCGCGCTTGAGCTCGGACATGGGCACATTCTCGTGAGGCGCGTTGCCGGTGCACAGCTCATGGAGGAGCACGCCCAGCGCGTAGATGTCGCTGGCCCGACTGGCGGACTCACCGCGCCAGAGCTCGGGTGCGAGGTAGAGCGGCGTGCCCGGCACGGCCATCGAGACGGTCGCCGCCCCACGGTGCGCGGTGGGCACTTCATCCCAGGCCCCACCCGGAGACGACTCCTCGCGCGGACCCTCGACCTCGCCGGGGCCCGTCCGTGGCTTCGGTGAGCCGCTTCCCGCCTCGGGTGTCGAGGGCGCCGAGTCACCCGGGAAGGGCAGGGGTTGTGTCTCCGTCAGGAGCCCTCGCGCCGCGCCCTCGCCCACTGGCGACATGGGACGCGTCCGCACCTGTGCCTTCGGCGCGGCGGCTCCGCGAGCACCTGGCGTGTCATCTCCTCGTCCCGTGTCCAGCGTCGCGCGCGGTGCTTCCTGCCCCGAGTCCCGAGCGTCCCGAGCACCCACCGAAGAGCTCGTCGCGTCCGTCCACACCCGCGCGCGCGGACCGTCCTCCTCCGTCCACGACTCCGCGAGCCCGAAGTCGAGCAGCTTCACCTCGCCTTCCTCGGACAGGATGGCATTGGCGGGTTTGATATCGCGGTGCAGGACGCCGCACCGGTGCGCCGCCGCGAGCCCTCGCGCCAACCCCATCCCCAACGCCAGCACCTGCCGCCCGTCCATCGGCTTGCGCAGCGTGTCCAGCGGCTCGCCCCGGATGAGCTCGGACACCAGATACGGCTGGCCGCGCACCTCGCCCACGCGGTGGATGGCCACCACGTTGGGGTGCTGGAGCCGCGCGATCGCCCGGGCCTCCTGGAAGAACCGCGCGCGCGCCACCGCGTCCGGCAACCTCCCCGCGGGCGTCGCGATGAACTTCACCGCGACCAACCTGTCCAGCAGTGTGTCCCGCGCGAGGAAGACCTGTCCCATGGCGCCGCGCCCCAGGGGGCGGAGCACCTGGTACTCCTCGAACTCGCGGGGGGGCTCCAGCAGCCCGGATGGCTCACTCATTCCGGCGAGGTGCCTCGGCGCGCGGTGCGAGGTTGCAAGCCCAGTTGCTTCAGCTTGAACGAGAACGTCCGGATGGGCATGCCGATGAGCGCCGCCGCTCGCGTCTGCACGCCCTCCGCCGCCTCCAGCGCCTCCTGCATCCTGCGCCGCTCCAGCTCCCGAATCTCCTGCGCCAGCGACTGCCGGGGCCGCTGCGCCGCGTGCTCCGGCTCCGAGGCCACCGGCTCCACCTGCGCCACCGTCCGTCCACCCGCCATGCGCGCTGGCAGGTGATGCGGCTCCACCACATCCCCCGTCACCGCCGCCGCCACGTAGTCCATCAGGTTGCGCAGCTCGCGCACGTTGCCCGGCCACGAGTGCCGCGACAGCGCGTGCAGCGTGCCCGACGCCAGCTCCAGCCCGCCGCGCCCCAGCGCCACACAGGCCCGCTCCAGGAAGTCGCGCGCGAGCATGGGCACCTCGCGAGGCCGCTCACGCAGCGGCGGCAGCAGCACCGTGGCCGCGCCCAGCCGGAAGTACAAATCCTGCCGGAAGCGCCCCGCGGACACCTCCGCCTCCAAATCCCGATGCGTGGCGGCGACCACGCGGATGTCGATGGTCCGCTCCTTCGTGTCTCCCACGCGGGTGATGCGGCGCACCTCCAGCGCGCGCAGCAGCTTGGCCTGCGCGGACGCGGGCAGCTCGCCCACTTCATCCAGGAACACCGTCCCGCCCTGCGCGCTCTCCAGCAACCCCGCGCGCGACGTGGTGGCCCCGGTGAAGGCCCCGCGCTCGTGGCCGAACAGCTCGCTCTCCACCAGGCCTTCCGGGAGCGCGGCGCAGTTGACGGGAACGAAGGGCCCGGACGTCCGCCGAGACCAATGGTGCACCGCGAAGGCGGCGTTCTCCTTGCCCGCGCCTGTCTCCCCGCACACCAGCACCGGCAGCTCGCTGGCCGCCAGCCTGCGCAGGAGCGCGTAGAGCTGCGCCATCGCCGGGTCCGCCACCAGCACCGTGCGCTCGCCCAACGTCACCCGGGTGATGCCCTCCGCCGCCGAGGCGAAGCCCCCTGGCGCGGCCGTCCGCGCGGCCGTCCGCGCCGCGGCCACCAGCGTCTCCGCGTCACACCCATCCGACGGACACGTGGCGGCGCCCAGCCGAGCGCGAGGACTCGCGCTCAAGAGCGCCTCCACGCGCTCCCCCAGCCCCTCCTCGCCCGGCTCGCCGGAGACCTCTGGCAACAGCCACAGCAGGTGCTCTCCGTCCAGCCAGCCTGCCGCCTCCGCGGGCCCCGCGTCCGAGCCGAGCACCGCCTCCACCGCCTCGCGCTCGAACGGGGCCTGCTCGGCCAGCGCGAGCGTCAGCACCGTGAGCGGCCGGCCATAGCGCAGCGCGCGCTCCACCTCCTCGCGCAATTGCCCCATCAGCCGGTCCGCGTCGAGCGCCCGGCGCGCCGGCATGGGACGGCGCCTGGCGCGCACCACCGCCACCACCGCGCCGAAGGAGACCACGTCCCCAGACAACAGCGGCCGGGCGTCGTCGAGCGGACGGCCGTTGAGCGACGTCCCGTTCTGACTGCCCAGGTCCACCACGCGCGCGCCCTCGTCCGTCACCAGGATGCGGGCGTGACGGCGCGACACGCTCTCGTCCTTCAGCTTCAGGTCCGCCTTGTCGTCGCGGCCCACCAGCACCACGCCCTCGGCCGGCAGCGGGAAGCGCCAGGAGGACTCGCCCTCCAGCACCAGCAGATAGGCCGCGCCTGCCCCGGAGGGCTCCGAGGGAGTGCCGATGGGGCGGGTGTCGCGAGCACTGGGAGGCGGAGCGGACATCGGGCGGACGTCCATGCTGGCACGCTCGCGCCGAATCGGGCAACCCAGGGGTACCCTGGAAAAAAGCCGCCTGGGCCCCGAGCGGAGGATGCTCACTTGCGCAGCGTCATGGGCAGGCGTTCTCCGGCCCGCGAGAGGTAGACGCGCGAGGTCCGACGTCCCCCTTCGTTCCGGGGACGCACCACGGCCTGTCCGCGCAGGCCCTTCACGCGCAGGAGCGAGGTGAGCAGCTCCGCCTGGGCGTCGCCGTCATCGTGCTCCACCTCCAGCGTGCACAGGTGCGTGCGGCACTCGATTCGCGCCAGCCGCGAGCCCACGAAGTCCGGGCCCTGGAAGGATTGGGTGACGAGCGACTCGGTGGGGGCCGCCCACTGCGCGTCCCGAGGCTCCGTGTTCGCGGCGAGCTCCAGCTCCGCCTCCAGCTCGACGACACGCTCCTGGCGCTGCTGCTCTCGCGCCGCCCGCACGACCTCCTCGTCCTGAGCGGGGGCGGGGTCCTCGGCGTCCTTCGCCGTGGCCCCCTCCACCGGCTGCACCGGCGCGGTGTGGGGCTGCTGCTCCAGGCGGCCCTGATTGCGACGCAGGGCCTCCAGCTCCGCGCGCAGCGCGCGCACTTCCTGCTCCAGGTCCGCTGGAGGCCCGGCGCGGACCTCCGAGACGGTCGTCGTCGGCACGCCCGGCGTCGGCGCGTCCCCCCTCAGACTCCACGCTCCGGCGGCGGCCACGGCGGCTCCGGCCAACCCCAGGACTCCCCAGCGGACCTTGGACATGGCGGCTACTCCGAGATGTAGAAGCTGGAGAGCGCGGAGTTGTAGCCGGAGTACGGCGCCGGCAGCTCGCAGCGCAGCGCGATGAAACCGTTCACGGACGCGAACGTCGCCGGGATGCTCAGGCTGATGCTCTTGGGGTTGGCGGTATCGGCGCCGGAGGTACAGCCGGAGTCAGCGGCGATGGCCGTACCGTCGGGCTCCGTCACCGTCGCGGTGCAGCAGACGTTCTCGGTGAGGTGCGGATCTCTCGCGGTGATGAGCAGGGAGACGGTCTCGTTGAAGCCCACGGTGTTGACGTTGCGCTGCACGGGGCAGACGACCTCGAGCGCGGCGCCGGTCTGGTTGATGAGCCGGCCGCTGCGGAAGATGCTGGGGGCGCTGAAGCCCGACACGGACGTGCACAGCGCGCCCGCGTACGTCGCCGGACCTGCGACGGAAGGCAGCGCACCGAGCAGCGCGAGCGCCGCCACCGACTTCTTGAACGTGTTCTTCGTCATGGGGTTTTCCTTGTCGTGCGCGCCGCCCTCGAGATGTCGCGTCATGCGCAAACCCGGGCGGCGTGCTTGGGACAGGGAAGAGCAACGAGGATGCCAGCGCCTCGCGGTCCGCCTCCCGGGCGAAGGCGCTCGCCACTCCGGCAGGAGTTGCCGCGCGGCGCGGTTTCCGGAACGGCAACGCTTGCCGTCCCCGGCGAACCTTGCCGGGGTGGACATGACGAAGCCCCGGCCCAAGTGACGGGCGCCGGGGCTTCGGACCGCTGGGCCCAGGAAGGCCGGGGGCTACTTCGCCGCGGAGCGCAGCGCGACCTGGCTCTGCGACTGGAGCGCCGGCGGCGAGGCGTTCAGCGCGCCCAGGTACAGCCGCCCGTGGAAGCCGTCCGGCCGCGTCTCGCCGAAGAGCTGGACGCCCGGGTTCACCTTGGAGAGCTGCAGCGCCTCGTTCGTCGGGCTGATGGCGAAGACGTTGCACTCCACGTCCTCCCAGACGCTGTAGCGGCAGGAGAACTGGGTGCCGCGCTTGAAGCCGACATCCAGGGCGCGCACGGAGCTGGGCAGGGCGCGGAACACGCGCGCGCCCAGCGGCTCGAAGTCACCGTCCCAGCCGACCTTCGCGGTGCGCGCATGCACGCTGCCGGTGAGCACCAGCGTCCACGACTGGGGGCGCTTGGACTGGAAGGCGAGCAGGTTCTTGGCCATCAGCGCCTCGCGCTCGTTGCCCTGGACCTTCTCTCCGTCAATCGCGGCCAGGGCCACGTCCTTGCCGGAGGCGCGCAGGCGGCGCACCTGCTCGACGAGCCACAGCATGGCGCGGCTGCTGCGCCCGTCCTGGTATACGCGGCGCCAGAAGGCGCTCTCCGACAAGAGCTCCTGCGCGTCCTCGGACTTGCCCTCGCTGGCGAGGTAGCGCTCCAGGAGCGGCTGCTCGGAGGCGGGCACCGACAGGGCCAGCGTCGCCGGCAGCCCCTGGGCGGTGGCCTCGCACAGCATCCGCAGCGCCATGGACGGCACCTCCTGGGTGCCCAGCGGGTCGGCGACGAACAGCACCTGTCCCGCGGTCAGCAGGGGGCTCGCGCCATCGACGGGCGCGCCGCACTCCGCCGCGTTGACGGTGCCCGCCTCGCCCTGCTCACCCCAGCCCTCCATCATCATCGAGCGCATGGGCACGGGAGCGTTGCCGCCCACCAGCTCCAGCGCGGGCACCATCTCCAGTCGCTCCAGCAACTGGCGCTCGATGCCCAAATCGCGCACGCCGTGCACCATCCGGAAGCGCTCCATGCCCGGGGCGCTCGGGAACGGGTCCGCGAGCGCCACCTGCTGGCGGTGGCCCTGGGCGTTGGTCTCCGTCCGGAAGGCCTCCAGCCGTGCATCCAGGGGGTTGGAGTTCTGGTCGGAGAGCAGGTCCTTGTTCAGCGAGCCCGCCACGCGCGGTCCCTGCTCGACGACGTTCTCCATCTCGTTGTAGCGGAGGCGGAAGACGCGGACGAGCGTCTTGCGAGGCCCCAGTCGCTCGCCCTTGACGTAGTAGCGCTCGACGGTGCGCAGGTTCTGCTGGTTCCTCCCCGGCTCGTGCGCGGAGGAGAACAGCTCCAGCCCGCCGTCCTTCTCCAGCACGTCGTAGCGCTCCGACTCCAGGATGCGCCGCGCCGTCATCATCGCGTCCTCGACGGGCACCAGGTACACCGTCTCCTCGACGGGGGTCTCGAACTCGCCAGTCTCGGGGTTGATGTTCGCCCCGAGCGGCCGGGTGAGCGTGGAGCACCCCGTGAGCAGCAACCCCATCAGCAGTCCGTACCGGCGCATCCTGGCTCCCTGTCCGGGCGCGTGAAGGAGCCCGGTGCGACACTCCCAGCCAAACGCCCGGCCACCGCCGAGTATATCGCGACCTCCCGCCCGACCCGCCGCGTCGCCAGGACGGGGGGTGGAGTTGGTGCCGGTGCCAGCCCTGTAGTGAACTGCCGACCGTGCCCCCACCCCTCGCCGCTTCCACTGCGTCGTCCCAGGAACGAACGGTCGGTCCGTTTCAGCTCCTCGCCCTGGGCGTCAACGGCATCGTCGGGGTGGGCATCTTCTTCGCGCCCGCGGAGGTGGCCGCGCACGCACCGGGGATGGGCGCGGTGCTCGCCTTCGCGCTCACCGGACTGTCGCTGATTCCGGTGGCGCTGGCCTTCGCGGTGCTCGGTCGCCGCTTCGACGCGGATGGCGGGCCCGTCGTCTTCGCGCGGGCGGCGTTTGGCGAGCGCGTCGCCTTCCTCGTCGGCTGGGTGGCCTACGTCAGCGCGTTCCTGAGCACGTCCGCGGTGGTGGCGGGACTGTCGCAAGCCGTCGCGCCGTCGCTGGGGCTGGAGGGGCCGGTGGGGCAGCGCGTGCTGGCCTCCGCGCTGGTGACGGCGCTGGCGGCCATCGTCGCCTCGGGCATCCGCGTCTCCGCGCGGACGTGGACGTCGCTCACGGTGCTCAAGCTGTTGCCGCTGGCCGCGCTGCTCATCGCGTTCGCCGTGGCCACGGGGACTGGGCCGGTGGTGGCGCCGACAACGGGGCTCTCGGACGGCGCGTGGCTGCGCGCGGGGCTCACGGTGATGTTCGCGTACCAGGGCTTCGAAATCGTGCCGGTGATTGCCGGGCAGGTGCGCTCGTCGGAGCGCAGCGTGCCGATGGCCACGGTGGGCTCGCTGTTGGGCGCGGTGGTGTTGTACGTGGCGCTCGTCTGGGCGTGTGTCGCGGCGCTGCCGGAGCTGGCGTCATCCGCCGCGCCGCTCGCCTCGGCGGCGGGCGTGTGGGGCGGGACGGGGCTTGCGCGAGTGGTGACGGCGGGCACCAGCGTGTCCGCGCTGGGCATCTGCGTGGGGATGATGGTGACGACGCCGCGCTACCTGTCCGCGCTCGCGTCGGGAGGCCGGTCGCTGTTGGGGCTGGAGGGCATGTCACCCCGGGGCGTGCCCCTGCGGGCGCTGGCCGTCACGTGGGGCGCGGTGCTGCTCTTCGTCAACCTGGGGAACCTGTCGGAGCTCTTCGCGCTCTCCAGCATCGCCGTGCTGATGCAGTACGGCGTCACGGCGGCGGCGCTGGCGTGGCTCTCGTTCAAGCGTCAGCGGGGCTTGCGGCCGGTGCACGCGGTGTTGGCGGTGCCCACGCTGGGGCTCGGCCTGACGCTGGTGGCGTTCGGCGCGAGCCTCCGGGAGGCCGCCACCACCGGAGTCGCGGTGGTGGCGGGCCTGGTGCTGCTGGGGCTGTCCCGGCCGAGGGCCTAGAACTGGCTCCAGAGGTACTGGTTGGTGATTTCGTGGTGGAACTGGATTTCGGACGTCTTCACCCGGGCGCCCAACTGCTTGGGGCAGCGCTCGGCCGAGGCCGTCTTCAGCTCCGCGAACTTGGACTGCACGTTCTCACCCAGGATGTTGGCGATGAACGAGCTGCCCTTGAAGAGGCGGATGGCGTCGAAGATGTTGTCCGGCAGGAAGCGGGTGCGGCTGCGCTTGGTCTCCGCGTCCTCCTGCGGCTGCGGGCCTTCCAGGCCGGTGCGCAGCAGCGAGTAGAGCACCAGGTACGGGTTGGCGTCCGGGGCGACGGAGCGGCACTCGACGCGCGCCGAGCGCTCGTTGCCATAGGGGATGCGCACCATGGCGCCGCGGTTGTTGGCGCTGGCCTTGATCTGATTCGGGGCCTCGTAGTGCGGATCCAACCGGCGGTACGCGTTCACGCTGGAGTTGAGGACCAGGCAGATGTCGTTGGCGTTGGTGAGCAGCCGGTCGATGAAGTCCCAGCCCATCTGGCTCAGGTTGTCCTCGCCGGCCTTGTCGTAGAACAGGTTCTTGTTGTTCTTCGACAGCGACATGTTCATGTGCATGCCGTTGCCGTTGACGCCCGTCACCGGCTTCGGGAGGAAGCTGGCGGTGGTGTCCATCTGCGCGGCGACCTGGCGGCACAGGAGCTTGTAGAGCTGAATCTGGTCCGCGGAGATGAGCGCCTCGCTGTACGAGAAGTTCATCTCGAACTGGCTGGGGGCCACTTCCGGGTGGTCCTTCTCGTTCTGGAAGCCCATGGCGCGCTGGGCCTCGGCGGCCTTGTCGATGAAGGCGCGCAGCGGGTCACCGGGCAGCGAGTGGTAGTAGCCGCCGGTGGAGATGAAGTCGAACTTGCTCGTCTCGTGGTAGTGGCGCTCGGCGTCGCGGCCCTTGAAGAGGAAGCCTTCGACTTCGGGCGCGGCGTGGAAGACGGTGCCGTCCTTCTGGTACAGCGCCTCGGTGATGCGCTTGAGCTGGCCGCGCATGTCCGCGTGGTACGGGCTGCCGTCGCGCTCCAGCACTTCGCTGAACACCAGCACCTTGCCGGGGCCGAAGATGTCGGAGGGCAGCCAGTAGAAGGAGCCCCAGTCGATGTTCAGCCGCAGGTCGCTCTCCGACTGCTGGGAGAAGCCGCGGATGGAGGAGCCGTCGAAGGTGAGGTTGTCGGCGCTCTTGAGCAGGAACTTCTTGTCGTAGTCCAGCATGTGCAGCCGACCCTCGAGGTCGGTGAAGCACACGGTGACGGCCTTCAGGTTGCGCTCGTCGGTGAGGTACTTGATGCGCTCCTCACGGACCTTGTCAGTGGCCACGTGCTGGATGCGCTGCTCCTTCACCTTGAGGTTGCGCTCCTCCAGCTCGTCGTAGGGAATCTCCAGGAACGTCCGCAGCCCCTTCGTCTCCATGTTTCCGTGCCTCCAGGCCGGTGACCGCCGTCAAAAACGGCGGCAGCGAATCCGTGGGCGCAGGTATTTACATTTGGAGACCGGAAATCAAGCCTAAATTCACGCGAATGAAGGCTAAATGCTTGGTCTAAAAACGTTTAAAGCCCGCTTGGCAACACTTCGGAGGGGCTTCGGGAGGGTGGGAGTGACGCCCGGAGGACACTGGGAGGCCCCGGGAGCTTGCCTGCCCGGGAGGGCCATGGACGGGGGTGGAGCGAGGTACAGTCGGCGGCCTTCGGGGACAGGTGGAGGTGGAGGGGCAGGATGTTGGGTCCAAATGACATCAAGGAGCAGCTCAGCTTCGCGTACGTGCATGCCGTCGCGGCCCGGGCTGACTGCTCGGTAGGCGAGGATCTCCGCCCATGAGTGGCGAGCCGCTGTTTCGGCTGGGAACCCGGGTCGACGCCCTCGACGTGAGAGCCTATCTGGAGGCGCGTGGCTGGAGTCGCGTGCCTTCGCGTCGCGCCTATGCCGCCATCTACCGGAGCTCCCGCGAGCCCCTTGTGGAGGTCCAGGTCCCGCTGGACCGTGACCTCGCCGACTATGGTGACGCGATGGTCGTCATCGCGCGGCGCGTCTCGGAGTGGGAAGGGCGGTCCGTCGAATCCGTCCTGCACGACCTGCTGCAGCCACGAAGGGATTTGCCGCGCTCCGGGCTCGAAGGCGATAGCCCACGCGAGATGCAGCCCGCGCAGTTCGTGGGACAGGTCAGCGAGCTGATGGGCGCACCGGGGGAGCAGGGCGCGGTCGAAGGGCCCGTGGTCCTCCAGGTGCAAGTGGAAGACGAGTTGCTCAAGGCGCGCGTCATGCTGGGCGCGGTGGAGTACCGACAGGCCGCCGCCGCGCATCTGGATCAACGCTACGTGACGGTGCGCGGGGTTCTCCGACGAGGACCGCGCATCCATTGGATTGAAGCCGCATCGGGCTTTGGAATCGTCGGTGGCCCATCAGGAGGGGTGGCATGAGCTCGCAGTGGATTCTCGAGGAGGCGCCCGCCGCGCCGGATGCACGCATCGCGTATGGCCCGGGTCCGCACCACTTCGGGGAGCTGCGGCTTCCACCGGGCAAGGGTCGCCACCCCGTCGTCGTCGCCATCCACGGGGGCTTCTGGCGCGCGAAGTATGACCTGGCCCACCTGGGCCACCTGTGCGCCGCGCTCACCGCGAGCGGCTTCGCCACCTGGAACCTGGAGTTCCGACGCATCGGCCACGAGGGCGGTGGCTACCCCGGCACGCTGGAAGACGTCGCGCTCGGCGCGGACTTCCTGCGCACCCTCGCGGACTCCCACCCGTTGGACCTCTCCCGAGTCGTCTTCCTGGGACACTCCGCGGGCGGCCACCTCGCGCTGTGGCTCGGGGCCCGTCACCGTCTGCCGCCGGGTGTCTCCCTGCGCGGCCAGGACCCGCTGCGCCCGCGCGGCATCGTCTCGCTCGCGGGCGTGGCCGACGTGACGCGCGCCTACGAGCTGGGCTTGAGCGACAACGCCGCGGAGGCGCTCCTCGGCGGCTCTCCGCTGGAGGTGCCCCTTCGCTACCAGCGCTCCTCTCCCGCCGCGCTCCAGCCCCTGGGTGTCCCCCAGGTCCTCCTGCACGGCTCCGAGGACGACACCGTCCCCGTGGCGATGAGCGCGGACTTCAGTGCCCGGGGACGCGCGCACGGAGATGAAGTGCGCTGTGTCGTGCTGCCCGGCGCGGGCCACTTCGAAGTCGTGGACCCGCGCTCGCGCGAGTGGCCCCAGGTCGTGGACGCCGTGCGCTCGCTGCTGTGAGCGCGGTCGTCACGAGCCCCACTTGAGGCCGAGCACGCCCTGACGTCATGGGGAGCGTGCCCGGCCTCGTGTGCTAGTTCACGTCACCGAAGACGATGCCGTAGCCCACCGAGTTGGGAGTCCCGCCGTCCGGGCCTCCGGCGCCCGCCGTCATGCACGTGAAGGTGCTCGTCGCGTCGTCATACGCATACGTGTACGCGGTGGGGCAGGCCTTCTTGAGGAACGCGAGCCACGGCTGGACGTTCTGCGCCCACGCGGTGTTGTTGTTGATGCACTGCCCCTGGTTCTGCTGGTTCGGGTTGTTGCCGGCCTCCAGCGTGGTGGGCCAGAAGCTGCCCGCGGGATTGCCGGGGAACGTCGCGCAGCCGCAGCAGGCGGGGGTGTTGCCCGCGCTGGAGTTGTAGCAGGACTGGCCGAAGTTCCCCGCGCACTGGAAGAGGTTGTTCAGCGTGTCCGTCACCGTGCCCGCGGTCATCACCTGCGAGCAGTTCAGCGGGCCGTAGCTGAACGAAGACATCGCCGCGCAGAAGTCCTCATAGGACCACCAGCCGATGGACTGGCCACACGTCTGGATGAGCGGCGTCATGGTGTCGACGCCCGGGAGGAAGGCCGTGCCGCAGGTCGGCGTGCCCCCATCATCCAGGCCCGCGCAGTCGCTGTTCGACGCGCAGGTGCTGCAATAGCCGGCGTCGGGGTTGTTGGGGTTGCTGCACACCGCGTTGCCCGCGCAGTACGGCTCGGTGAGGGCGCACTTCGTCAGCGTGGGCTGGCACACGCCGCTGGTGCAGGTGGTGCCCGCTCCGCAGTCGGTGTTCGTGCCGCACGCCGGCAGGACGATGGCGCGCAGCAGGGTGGAGTAGTCGGCGGGGAGCCCCGCCGTCGTGTCGGGGGTGAATTGCCACGAGCATGCCTCCAGCGTCCCCGCGTCGGGAGTGCTCTGGGCGCTGCGTGAGCCCGCGGTTCCACAGTTGTAGGGCGAAGGCAGGGACGTGGGCGCGAAGCCGCCGTCATTCGTGGGCCCCATCTGGATGCTGACGTTCGCTCCGTTGATGACGGTGACGTCGTAGAAGTCGGAGGCGTTGGGCTGGAGGGTGAACTCCGCGGCGGCGAACGGGTTGGTGCCGCCCTTGCCGAGCGGGCATGGCAGTCCGGGTCCGTTGCCGCAGTCCGCGCTCTGGCACTTCGTTCCGTCGGGCTGGCACCCCGTGCGTCCGAAGATGCCGCCGCTCCATCCGACGACGGAACGGCACAGGCAGTTGGTCGAGCCCGCATCCTGGGAGCAGTCCTTGGTGGTGATGTCGGGTCCGTTGGCCTGCAGGCAGCGGTTGCTCTGGCATTGCGAGTCCTGGGTGCACGCCGTCATCTGGGGCTGGAGATTGGCGTAGGCGGGAGGAAGCGAGGACGGCATGCACAGCGTGGCCGTCTCCTGGGGCGTCAGCTCCAGCGCATCCAGGGGCACTCCACCATCCGTGCGCGGGTACTGGCACAGGCCCAGTGCCACGTCGCACGTCTGTCCCGTCGGGCAGGTGGTGTTGCCCGTGCCGCAGGCCTGATTCTCACCGGGGACGACCTGTTGGAAGTAGCAGGTGCCCCCGTTGGCGAGGCTGCACTCCTGCACGGTGTTGGCGCACGTCGTCCCCGTGGGGCACACGCCCTGGCCGCCCGTCGCGCAGTTGCACAGGCCCGTGGCGGAGTCGCAGCCCTCCGGGCCGCAGTCAGCGCATGCCGCCACCTGCATGGCTCCCGTGCACTGCATGGAGGGAAGGGTGACGGTGACGATGGGCGCGCTGCCGTTGCACTGGGTGCCGGGCGCCACCATGCACTGACCCGTGGTGGTGTCACACATGTTGCCGGCGTTGCAGTCGGCGGTGCTGGTACAGCCCGGGTTGTTGCACTGCTGATTCGGACCACAGTCCGTGTCGTCGGTGCAGGAGAAGGGCGGCGGTGCGGCGCCCGCTGTCTGCCCGAGCCACACCGTCTGGCTCGCCTGGTTCGTCAGGGTGAAGGGGCGGAAGCCAGGAGGGCAGGCCGCCGGTGGTGGCGTGGAGGTCACGTCGGGTCGGGGCTCCGGGCCCGATGTTCCTCGGTCCTGGTTCATCGCGAGCACCACCACGAGCGCGGCCAGGCCGAGCGACACCACGGGAACAACCAAGCGACGCGAGACCATGACGGGGGACTCCAGGGCGGGAACTGTCGAGGACCGTACTTTGCGTGAAGGCACCCACCAAGGAGTCGGGGCATCGGATGCCCGGGTGTCCCGAGACGTACCCGCTTGGGAGTGCTCCCTCATGTCGCGCATCGCGTCCGGCAGGTTTCCCGGCGCGCGGACACACGAGCCGCTGTCCTGGCGCAGCCGCGCGCACGTTTCGTCGTGGAGCACTTGCACTCGACAGCGAGCTTGATTATCACTGAACCATATGGTTCAGTTTGATTCGCGGCTCGATTTGGCCTTCGGAGCGTTGGCGGATGCCACGCGTCGGGGCGTGCTGGAGCGGCTGGGACGTGGCGAGGCGTCCATCAGCGAGCTGGCTGGGTCCTTCGACATGACCCTCACGGGCATGAAGAAGCACGTGCACGTGCTGGAAGAGGCGGGGCTGGTCTCCACCGAGAAGGTGGGGCGGGTGAGGACCTGCAAATTGGGACCGCGGCGCCTGGAGGAAGAGGCGGCGTGGATCGCCGGCTATCGGCGGATGTTGGACGCCCGGCTGGACAGCCTGGGCGAGTTCCTCGCGCGAACG
This sequence comes from Myxococcus sp. AM011, assembly GCF_013372595.1. Taxonomy (NCBI): domain Bacteria; kingdom Pseudomonadati; phylum Myxococcota; class Myxococcia; order Myxococcales; family Myxococcaceae; genus Myxococcus; species Myxococcus sp. AM011. The sequence continues at coordinate 22,176 of NZ_JABXEM010000028.1, read as the reverse complement.
AAGGATGAGGAGGAGTCATGAGCATGTCTTTGCAGCAGACGACCAGGGATGCCGTTGTCACGCAGCCGTCCGACCGGGAGATTCGCTCCGAGCGCATCTTCAATGCCTCGCGCGAGCGGGTCTGGCGAGCGATGACGGACCCGAAGCAGGTGGCGCAGTGGTGGGGCCGTGGCAACAAGCTCGTCGTCGAGCGGCTGGAAGTCGAACGCGGCGGACACTGGCGTTTCGTCGAGCACGCCGAGGACGGTGCCCACGGCTTCGAGGGACGGTTCCGCGAAGTCTCGCCGCCCGAGCGGATGGTGCAGACCTTCGAGTGGGATGGGATGCCGGGTTACGTCATCCTGAACACGACGACGCTCGAGGACCTGGGTGACGGGCGCACGAAGCTGGTGGCGACGTCGCTCTTCTACACGACGGAGGAGCGCGACGGCATGGCGTCCTCGGGTATGGAAGGGGGCCTCAACGAGAGCTACCGCGCGCTGGATGCGCTGCTGGCTCGGGAGGCGTAGCCGGCTTCACGCGGCTCGCTCGGCTCATTCCCTGGACCAGCCATAAGGTTCAGGGAATGAGCCGATCACCAGCGGCTCCGGTGCTCACGCGAGGCGTATCATGCGGGGGCTCATATCTGGGGGCTCGATGGTAACGATTCGCGCGTGGTGGGTTGCTCTGTTGTGGGCCGTGCTCCTTGGCTGTTCGACGACGTCGGAAATCGCGAGCACGGAAACCATCACGCTGCCGCGAGAGGCTGACTCCGCCGAGGATTGCGCGGGGGCGGCCGATAACGACACGGGCTGTGTCACCATCGCGTGCGCGGGAAATGTCTGCGGCGGGTATCGGTGCGAGGACGTGGCATCAGCGCCAGTCGCTCTGCGAGGCGCTACCGCTCCATCGATGACAGGTGCCAGCTCCTCGCCCCAGCGTCTTTGGGGCGCTCCGCAGGTACTCCCTGGACGGGAGGCGGTATTCGTCATCCGCTGGGAACGCCCGGAGGAACTTCCGAGCCAGAAGCAGATCAGGAAGGCGTATGAGGAGTGGGAGAAAGTCCCGAAGGAGAAGCATCACATCTTTCCCCGGGCATTCGAGTCCTACTTCGCTCAGCAGGGCATCAACATCCACGAGTACGCCATCGCCATCGATGTGAAGCGGCACAAGGAGATTCATCGCGGTGAATCAGGTGCTCCGTGGAACGCCGATTGGGAAGACCACATCCTCCGGCTCGAGGGAGCGAGCCTGTCGCCGAGGGACGCGAAGCGGAGGCACTTCGAGCATGCGGGCTACATGATCCAGAAATATCGTCTGGTCGGAATGCCCATGTCCTACTGGCAGCAGCTCGGCAAGTTGGAGCAGGTGCTGCAGGGAGTGAGTCGCTGATGCGCTACTACACGCTGAGGAACGCCATCGACCGGGAGGTGAATCACCGGCAGTGGACCATCAGCGCCAGGCGAAAGTGGGGGCTCCCAGGGGCGGCTTGCGGCAAATGCTTCGCGGAGTGGGCGACCATCTCCCTCAACTATCCGAGCGTGGACCTGTCCACGCTGCCCGAGCAGCGCGAGTTCGTGAAGGCTCGGCAGGAGCCCTGGTCGGAATACATCCGGCTCCGTGACCTCGTGCTTCCATTCATGCCCGACGGAGCTCTCGTGAGGCCGGGGGCGGGAATGGGCCCTCTAGCCGGGCAGGTGAGGGGACGGCCTCCTGCGATTGCGATGGATGCGCCGTGGAACCTCTTCGTCCAGCCAGCGGCGGTTGAGGCGCTGTCGGAAGCGCGGCTTCGAGGAATCAAGCCCGTGTCGACCGCATTGAAGATGGCCCCGGACGTACCCCCGTTGCTGGAACTGGAGTTGCTCGTGGCGGGGGACTACGCGGTCGAATGCCGTTCCATGCCAGTCGGCGAACCTTGCCCGGTGTGTGGCTCCCAGGAGATGACGCTGGTGCCCGCTCGCTGGTGGCTCGACGCGGCGACTCTCCCCGATGCGGACGTGTTCCGCTTCCGCCCCGGTCCAGGTCACATCATCGCGAGCGAGCGCTTCGTCGCCGTGCTCCAATCGCTGGGCGACACCGGCATCCAAGTGTCGGAGATTTCAGAGCCAGCGCCGAACGAGGGTGAAGCGCGGAGCCCATCAGGGAACTCCGCGCCTCGGTGACGGTCAGAACCCGCGCTGCGCGCCACCATCGACGACGATGGACTGGCCGGTGATGTACGAGGCCTGCTCGGAAGACAGGAACGCCACCAACGAAGCCAGTTCCTCCGGCCGTCCCAGTCGCCTCGCGGGAATCTGCGGCGCCACCTTCTCGTCCGTGAGACCCAGCTGCGTCATCCGCTCCGTCGCGTGGAAGCCCGGCAGCACCGCGTTCAACGTGACGCCGTACTGCGCGACTTCATTGCTCACCGTCTTCACCAAACCAAGCAACCCGGCGCGCAAGCCGTTGGAGATGGTGAGGTTGGGCATCGCCTCGCGCGCGGCCAGCGACGTCACCAGGACGATGCGGCCCCACTTGCGCTCCTTCATCCCTGGCAGCGACGCCTGGATGCCGTCCACCGCCGCCATCCACAGGCTCTGGAAGCCGAGCTGCCACTGCTCCGCCGTCAGTGACTCGAAGCCTCCCGCCGGAGGCCCGCCCGTGTTCACCACGAGCACGTCCAGGCCGCCCAGCTTCGCGACCACCTCGTCCACCAGTTGCTTCGCCGCGCCCGGCTGATTCAAATCACACGGCACCGCGAGCGCCGCGCCCAGCTCCTTCGCCGCGCGCTCCAGCTTGTCTCCACCGCGTGAGCAGATGGCCACCGTGGCGCCCTCCTTCACCAGCGCCTGCGCCGTCGCGTAGCCCAGCCCCGCCGACGCGCCCATGACGAGCGCGCGCCTACCCTTGAGTCCGAAATCCATCCGCGTGCTCCTTCATGAATGGCACCAGTCGCTCCTGGATGAGCTGCTTCGCCCGCCCCAGGTCCACGTCCTCGGCGCGCGTCAGCCCCTCGGACAGCTCGGAGACGATGCCACCGGCAATCGCCCCCACTTCATAGGCCAGCCGGTACGGCACCCGGCTGAAGCTCACCATCGAGTAGCGACTGACGAACTCGCCCGGGAAGGCATTGAGCAACGCCTTCTCCACCGCCTTCTCCAGCAGGAAGCGCGGGCTGCCCGTGCTGTCGCGCATCTCCACGAAGTTCTCCACCGCCATGTCGGCGATGGCATCCGCGTTCGTCTTGCGCAGCCGCTCCAACGTCCCGAACACCTCCGCCCACGTGCCGTGCTGCTCCAGCAGCCCATCCAGCACCGTGCAGTCCTCGAAGCCGCAGTTCATCCCCTGACCGAAGAACGGGACGATGGCGTGCGCCGCGTCACCCAGCACCAGCGCCTTGTCCTCCACGCGCCACGGCGCGCACTTCACCGTCACCATGCTGCCCGTGGGCCGCGCGAAGAACGCCTCCGTCAAATCCGGGATGAGCGCCTTCGCGTCCGGGAACTGCTCCTCGAAGAACGCCTCCAGCCGCGCGGGCGTGTCCAGCGACTCGAAGCTCACCGGCCCCTTCCACGGCAGGAACAGCGTGCACGTGAAGCTGCCGTCCTCATTGGGCAGCCCAATCAACATGTACGTGCCGCGCGGCCAGATGTGCAGCGCGTGCTTCTCCATCTGGAATGCGCCACCCGGGCCCGCCGGAATCGTCAGCTCCTTGTAGCCGTGCCCCAACTGCTCCTGCGTCGCCGCGAAGCCCGGCACCTGCTCCATGGCCTGCCGCACCGTGGAACCGGAGCCATCCGTGCCGAACAACACCCGGCCTTCTTCCTGACGCTCCCGCCCCGTGGCCTCGTCCAGCACCGTGAGCGAGCCCTTCGCCAGGTCCGCCTGCGTCACCCGCTGCTTGAAGCGGATGTTGACGCGGCCCGTGGCCTCCGCCGCCGACATCAGGAACTTGTTCAGCCACGCCCGCGACAGCGAGTTGATGTGCTGCGAGTCGTCCTTGCCATACGGCTGATACGCCAGCGCCCCCTTCGGCGGGTGAATCATCCGCCCGCGCATGGGGATGGCGTGCTTCAGCGCCTCCTCCTCCAACCCCACCTGTCGCAGCGCGTACAGGCCGCGCGTGGAGATGGCGAGGTTGATGGAGCGGCCCGCGTCGATGACCTCCCGACGCATGTCCGGACGCCGCTCCAGCACCTCCACGGAGTAGCCCCGGCGCGCCAGGAACACGGAGAGCAGCGAACCCACGAGGCCCGCGCCCACCACGGTGACGGCTTCGTTCCGCTCACCCACGGGCATGGCCCTCCAGCGTCTTCACGAAGCGGTAGACGTCGGTGAAGGAGTTGTACAGCGGCGCGGGCGCCGCGCGGATGATGTCCGGCTTGCGGAAGTCGCAGATGATGCCCGCGTCCGACAGGCGCTTGAGCATTCCCTGTGGCTCGCCCTTGAACCGTAGCGAGAGCTGCGCACCGCGCTGCTTCGAATCTCGGGGCGTGGTGATGCGCACGAAGGACGGCGGCAGCTTGTCCAACAGGAACTCCAGATACCCCGTGAGCCGCTCGCTCTTCGCGCGCAGCGCCTCCATGCCCGCCTTGTCGAACAGCTCGAACGACGCGCGCAGCGCCGCGAGCTGGAGGATGGGCGGGTTGGACAACTGCCACCCCTCCGCGCCCGGAATCGGGTCGAAGTCGGGCCCCATCTGGAAGCGCGTCGTCTTGTCGTGCCCCCACCAGCCCTCGAAGCGGGGGATGTCCCGCGAGCGCGAGTGCCGCTCGTGGATGAACACCCCACCCAGGCTCCCCGGGCCGCCGTTGAGGTACTTGTACGAGCACCACACCGCGAAGTCCGGCCCGTCGTCGTGCAACGACAGCTTCAGGTTGCCCGCGCCGTGCGCCAGGTCGAACCCGACCAGACATCCCTTCGCGTGCGCCGTGCGCGTAATCGCCGCCAGATCAAACGCCTGGCCCGTGAGGTAGTTCACGCTGCCGAGCAACACGAGCGCCACCTCGTGCCCGTGCTGGTCCAGCGTGGCCAGGATGTCCTCGGTGCGCAGCGTCTCCTCGCCAAGGCGCGGCTTCAGCTCCAGCACCGCCTCGCGCGGGTCATACCCGTGGAAGCGCGCCTGCGACGCCACCGCGTACTGGTCCGACGGAAACGCGCCACCCTCGACGAGGATTTTGAACCGCTCGCGCGTGGGTCGGTAGAACGACACCATCATCAGGTGCAGGTTCACGGTGAGGGTGTTCATCACCACCACTTCCTGCGGCTTCGCGCCCACCAGCCGCGCGGCCTGCTCGGTGACGAGCTCGTGGTAGTGCAGCCACGGGTGTCGTCCCTGGTGGTGCCCCTCCACGCCCAGCTTCGCCCAGTCCTCCAGCTCCTCCTGCACGTAGCGCGCGGCGTTGCGCGGCTGGAGCCCCAGCGAGTTGCCCGCCAGATACACCACCGGTTTGCCGTCCGGGCCGGGAGGGAAGAGGAACGCGTCGCGGAACGTGCGCAGCGCATCCTCCGCGTCGGCGCGGCGCGCGAAGTCCTCGGAGTCCTCGTAGGGAAGCGTCGTCGTCATGGTGCGAAGTCCTCGCGAGAGCGCCCCAGCCATGCCAGGGCGTTCTTCCAGAGCAGCTGTTCGCGCGCGTCGGGCGCCAGCTCGCTCATCGATTCGATGAGAGTTCCCGGGCGCAGCTCGCCCAGGGGGAACGGATAGTCACTGCCCAGCGCCACCTTGTCCGCGCCGAACAGCTTGACGATGAAGCGCAGCGTCTCCGCGTCATGCACCAGCGAGTCCACCCAGAAGCGGCCCAGGTACTCGCGCGGCGGCACCTTGTTGTCCACGGCCACCAGGTCCGGACGCGCCTCGAAGCCGTGCTCGATTCGCCCCAGCGTCCCGGGGAACGAGCCGCCGCCGTGTGCGAAGGCGAAGCGCAGCCTGGGCAGCCGCTCCAGCACGCCGCCGAAGATGAGCGAGCACATGGCCAGCGACACCTCCGCGGGCATGCCCACCAGCCACGGCAGCCAGTACTTCTGCATCTTCGCCTCGCCCATCATGTCCCACGGGTGGACGAAGATGGACGCGCCCAGCTCGCTCGCGGCCTCGAAGAAGGGGAACAGCTTCTCGTCGGAGAGGTTCCAGTCGTTGACGTGGCTGCCAATCTGCACGCCCGCCAGCCCCAGCTCCTTCACGCACCGCTCCAGCTCGCGAATCGCCAGCTCTGGCGACTGCAGCGGCACCGTGCCCAGGCCCACGAAGCGCTTGGGGTGCTCACGCACGACGGAGGCGACGTGGTCGTTCAGGAAGCGCGACAAATCCAGCCCGTGCTCCGGCTGCGTCCAGTAGCTGAACATCACCGGCACGGTGGAAATCACCTGGACGTGCACGCCCGCCGCGTCGCACTCCTCGATGCGCTTCACCGGGTCCCAGCAGTTGCTCTCCACCTCGCGGAAGAACTTCCCGTCGTCGCGCAGCATCCGCGCGCGGCACGGCTGGTGGTGGTCCAGCGTGATGAAGCCGCCGTAGCCATAGCGCTCCGCGAAGCGCGGCAGCTTCTCCGGCAACAGGTGCGTGTGGATGTCGACCTTCAACGCTTCGGCCCTTCCTTGGTGACCTTCGTCCCGCACTTCTCGCAGGTGCAGTTGTCGGGGTTGCCGTAGAAGTGCTCGAAGATGGGCGGCAACTGCGTCACCAGATTCGTGACGTGCACGAACTCCTCGTAGAGCTTCTCGCCGCACGAGGGGCACAGCCACATGAAGCCGTCCAGCTCCCCGGGCAGGCGGCGGCGCTCCAGCACCAGGCCCACCGTGCCGGCGGGACGCTGCGGCGAGTGCGGCACCTTGGGCGGCAACAGGAAGATGTCGCCCTCGGAGATGGGGATGTCCACGGGCTTGCCGTCGTCGAGCACGCGCAGGTTGATGGTGCCCTCCAACTGGTAGAAGAACTCCTCGCCCTCGTTGATGTGGAAGTCCGTGCGCGAGTTGGGGCCGCCGACCACGGTGACCATGAACTCGCGGTCCGCCCACACCTGCTGGTTGCCGACGGGCGGCTTGAGCAGGTGGCGGTGCTCATCAATCCACTTCTTGAAGTTGATGGGGGTCAGGCGGCCCATTCAGTCGTCTCCGATGGTGGCGATGCACTTGAGCTCGATGGCGATGGGCGTGGGCAGCCGATTGATTTCGAGCGTCGTCCTGCACGGCGGGTTGTCCTTGAAGTACTCCGCCCACAGCCGGTTGTACGTGGGGAAGTCCTTCTTCATGTCCGTCAGGTACACCGTGACGTCCACCAGCTTGTCCCAGGACGAGCCCGCGTCCTCCAGGATGTAGCGGACGTTGCGGAACACCGAGTGACACTGCGCCTCGATGTCGTACGAGGTGATGTTGCCCTCGGCGTCCAGCTCCACGCCGGGAATCTTCTTCGTCCCGCGCTCGCGCGGGCCCACGCCCGACAGGAACAACAAGTTGCCCACGCGCCGTGCGTGGGGATACAGCCCCACCGGCTCCGGGGCCTTCTGGGAATCGACTCGCTCACTGGTGCTCACGTCGTGTCTCCGTCCGGCGCGTCACAGCTTGATGCACACGTTCTTCGGCTCGGTGAAGAAGCGCAGCGCTTCCCACCCGCCCTCGCGTCCCACGCCCGAGTCCTTCACCCCGCCGAACGGCGTGCGCAGGTCGCGCAGCATCCAGCAGTTCACCCAGACGATGCCGCTGTGCAGCCGCGACGCGAAGCGGTGCGCCCGCGTCACGTCCTTCGTCCACACGCTGGCGGCGAGGCCATACTTCGTGGAGTTGGCCCACGCGAGCACCTCGTCCTCCTTGTCGAAGGGGATGAGCGTGGCCACCGGGCCGAAAATCTCCTCCTGGTTCGTGCGGCACGCTGAGTCCAGGCCCTCGATGAGCGTAGGCTCCACGAACCAGCCCTCGGCGCAGCGGCCGGACAGGCTCGCGCGCTGTCCTCCCGTGAGGACGCGCCCGCCCTCCTGCTTCGCCAGGTCGATGTAGCCCATCACCTTGTCGAAGTGCTGCTGCGACACCAGCGCGCCCTGCTCGGTGCTGGCCTCCAGCGGGTCACCCACCTTGAGCGCCCGCGTGCGCGCCACCAGCGCGTCCTTGAAGCGCTCGTAGATGGGGCGCTGCACGAAGATGCGCGGGCCGCAGAGGCAAATCTGGCCCTGGTTGGAGAACGACGAGCGCACCGTCGTCGCCAGCGCCTCCTCGAAGTCGCAGTCCTCGAAGATGACGTTCGGGTTCTTCCCGCCCATCTCCAGCGACAGCTTCTTGAAGTTCGGCGCCGCCACGCGCGCAATCTCCGAGCCCACGCGGGTGCTGCCCGTGAAGGAGATGGCGGCGATGTCCGGATGCTGGCTCATGGCCGCGCCCACCTTGGGGCCCAGGCCGTGGACGACGTTGAGCACCCCGGGCGGCAGGCCGACCTCGCGGCAGACCTGGGACAGGAGATACGCCGTCATCGGCGTGACTTCGGAGGGCTTGGCCACCACGCAGTTGCCGATGGCCAGCGCGGGCGCCAGCTTCCACGTCAGCAGATAGAGCGGCAGGTTCCACGGGGAGATGCAGCCCACCACGCCCAGGGGCGAGCGCAGCGTGTAGTTGAGCGCCACGCCGTCGGTGGCGTGCGCTTCGCTTGCGAACTGCGTCACCGCGTCCGCGAAGAACTCGAAGTTGAGGATGCTGCGCGGAATGTCCACGTTCGCCGCCACGGACAGCGGCTTGCCGGAGTCGATGGACTCTGCGCGGGCGAAGTCGGCCAGCCGCTCCCGGATGGCGTCGGCCAGACGGCGAATCAGGCGGGAGCGCTCGGCGGCGGGCGTGGCGGACCAGGATGGGAAGGCGCGCCTGGCGGCCTCCACCGCGTGCTGGATGTCGGTGGCGTCCGAGTCCGGCACCTGGGCGTACGTCTTCCCCGTCGCGGGCTCCGGCTTGTCCAGCCACTGGCCACCGCGGGCGGGCAACAGCTCCCCACCGATGTAGTTGAGCACCTTCTCCATGGCCGGACCCTCCGTGCGTGCCCGCACCCCGAGCCGCCCACGGGCGCCCGCCTCTTCGGTTGCCGAGAGGGAGGGGGACCGCGCGAACCCGGGTCGAACGGGGCGCAATGTACGCAACCGACGGAGCCGTCACCAGCATTGCGGCAAGCGCTCTTCACCGTGTCGTCCTCTCGCGTCAAACGCCCGACGGCCCTGCCTGTCCGGAGGGCGAGGGGGCGTTGAAGCCCTTCGTCACATCGGAGGGGCGAGGGGCCGGACGGGGTTGAGCCCAAGGGGAGTCGAACATGCCGATGGAACCTGTCGCGCCCATGTCGCTGGAAGAGGCGCGCGCGGCGGAGGACGCGGACTCGAGGCAGCTCCTGTCGGCCGCCACGGTCGAAGAGGCGCTCGCCGTGCTCGTGGAGATCGCCCGCCGCCTGACGCGCGCCCACCAGGCGACCGTCGTCCTTTCGCCCGCTCCCGGCAAGACGCGAGGGGCGAGCGTCACGTCGCTCTCACACGCCTATGAGGTCTGGGGCGGCTACACCGTGCCGTCCAGCGACGAGCCCGGCCGCACGTCGAGAGAGCGTCGCGCCTCGCGCGCGGAGCCTCGTGGCCGGCTGCACGGGTCGCTGCCCGGGGATGCGGGCGTGCTCTATCTCTTCGACCGGGAGGTGGGGGACTTCAGCCGTGAGGACGAACTGGCCCTCCATCGACTCGCCCGGCTGGCGGGACTGGCGCTGGAGTCCGCGCGCCTCCTGCGAGAGGAACAGCACGCCCGCGCGGAGGCGGAGTCGGCGGAGCAGCGCGCGGCCTTCCTCGCGGACGCGAGCCGGGTGTTGGCCTCGTCCTCGTTGGACCCGAAGGCCACGCTGGACACCCTGGCCCGGCTCTGTGTCCCCATCCTCGCGGACTGGTGCTTCGTCGACGTCATGGACGAGGCGGGCACCGTGCAACGCACGTCCGTCGCTCACGCCGACCCCGGCCTGGACGCGCTCGCCCAGCGCGTGCGGTGCTTTCCCGCCGGACCGGAGGGCAGCTCGCACCCCACCTCCCGCGTGGTCCGTCACGCTGAATCCCTCCTGGTGGACGACGTCGACGAGGCCTGGCTGCGCCGCGTGGCGGTGAGCGAGGCCCACTACGAGACGATGCGCGCGGTGGGCTTCCACGAAATCCTCTCCGTGCCGCTGCTCGCGCGCGGCCGCTCGCTGGGCGCGCTCACCTTCCTCGCGGTGCGTCCCTCGCGCCACTACAACCAGGCCGATTTGGAGACGGCGCAGGACCTGGCCCGCCGCGCCGCGCTCCTCGTGGACAACGCCCGGCTGTACCGCGAGGCGCGCCGCTCCGTGCGCCTGCGCGACGAGTTCCTCGCCGTGGCCAGCCACGAGCTCAAGACGCCCCTCACCCCGCTTCAGCTCCGCCTCCAGTGGCTGCGGCGGCAGACGCGCAAGGACCGGCCCTACCTCCCCACGCCGATGGTCATCTCCCAGCTCGACGTCGTGCAACGCCAGGTGGACAAGCTGTCGGGGCTCGTCCACGGCCTGTTGGACGTGTCGCGCCTGTCCAGCGGCAGGCTGGTGCTGCACCGCGAGGACGTGGACCTGGAGGCGGTGGCGCGCGAGGTGAAGGACCAGCTCGCCGTCCCCGCGAGCCAGGCGGGAAGTCCGGTGTCGGTCTCCGTGCGGGGCGACGTGCATGGGCACTGGGACCGGGCCCGACTGGAGCAGGTGCTGACGAACCTGCTCGCCAACGCGGTGAAATACGGCGCGGGCCATCCCGTGCACATCGCGCTCCGGGGAGAGCCAGAGCGGGTGGTGCTGCGCGTGGAGGACACGGGCATCGGAATCGCCAGCGAGTACCAGTCCCACATCTTCGAGCGCTTCGGCCGCGCCGTCAGCGAGCGCCACTATGGAGGGCTGGGGCTGGGGCTCTACATCACCCGACAGATTGTCGAAGCCCACGGTGGCGACATCCAGGTGCGCAGCGAGCCGGAGCTGGGCAGCCGCTTCGAAGTCACGCTCCCCCGTCACGAAGCCGCCGCGAATGCGTGAGTCGCCCGGCGCTCGGCTATAAGGGCGCTGGGAGGAAACAACATGTCACGCAAGGTGGCCCTCATCACCGGAGCCTCGGCTGGCCTCGGAGTGCATTTCGCGCGGCGCTTTGCCCGGGACGGGCACGACGTCATCCTCGTCGCACGCGGTGCCTCGCGGCTGGAAGAACTCGCCGCGGCGCTGGAGAAGGAGCACGGGGTGAAGGCCCACGTGCTGCCCGCGGACCTGGCGCAGCCGGAGGCCCCCGAGCAGCTCTTCGCGCAGGTGGCCCAGCGCGGATTGACGGTGGACTTCCTCGTCAACAACGCGGGCTTCGGCAGCTCGGGCCCCTTCCTGGACCAGGACGTGAAGCGCGAGGCGGAGATGGTGCAGGTCAACTGCACCGCGCTCCTGAAGCTGGCGCACCTGTTCGCCCGGCCCATGCGTGAGCGCGGCCAGGGCCGCATCCTCAACGTGGCCTCCACCGCCGCGTTCCAGGCCGGGCCCTACATGTCCACGTACTACGCGACGAAGGCGTTCGTCGTGTCGCTGTCGGAGGGGATGTCCTACGAGCTGAAGGGCACCGGCGTGACGGTGACCTGCTCCTGCCCTGGCGCGACGCAGACGGAGTTCGCCCAGCGCGCGGGCAATGACAAGAGCCGCCTGTTCCAGCGCTCCGGCGTGGCGAAGCCCGAGGACGTGGTGGAGCACGCCTACAAGGCGATGATGCGCGGGAAGGTGCTGGCCGTGCACGGCGCGCTCAATGTCATGGCCTCCTTCATGGTGCGCTTCAGCCCGCGCTCCGCAGCGACGGCCATCGCCGCGGGACTCAACCAGCAGGCCTGAGGCTCAAGGGGGCCGTGACTCGTCCGCGAGAACGGAAGCGTCACGGCCACCCGAGGCCGACCCTCAGTTGAAGGTGGCGGTGAAGAGCAGCGAGAAGCTGGTGACGTCCCAGTCGTCGCCGTCGTTCTCGCTGCTGCGGATGCGGCCCAGCGCCACCTCGGCGCCGATGCCCACCGCCCAGTTGTCGCTCACCCACCACTCCTTGCCCAGGCCCAGGTTCAGGCCCACGCCGGAGTCCGTCCTTCCCTCCTGCTCGCCGTCCTGCGTGACGCTGAGCTGGTTGGCCACCACCGCGCCGGAGATGTAGAGGTTGACGGGCATGAAGTAGTACGTCACGCCCACGCCAATCCCGGCGTAGTTGCTGGCCACGTCGTCGCCCTCGTCACCTTCAATCGTGATGTCGCCCACCTCGATGTCCGGGTTCGTCGTCGACGTGCCGAAGAGCTTTCCGTAGATGATGAAGTTGTTGATGATCGCGTAGCCCAGCTCCAGGTTGAGGGAGCCCGAGGCGCCCTTGATGGCCAGGTCGACTTCCTTTGCCTCGGCGCGCGTGTAGCCGATGCCCAGCTGGCCGCGCAGGTAGAATCCGTCGTGGGTATGCCGCCCGGGCGTCTCGTCCGCGAACGCCAACGTGGTCGGTAGAAGCACTGCCGCGAAGAGCCAGAGATATCGCATGAAGTGGAGTCCTTGCTTCGGGATGCCCGCCCGGCCGGGGGCCACAACCGGGGTTATGCAGCACGTCGACCCGATGATTCCAGTCCCCGGATGCCCCGTGTCTCCGGTGGGCGCGGCTTATACCCCGGAGCCGGACGCCCTGCGCATCAGCCGCCTCGCCTGGGGCTTCCGGCCGTGCTCTGCTGCGCCGCCCCCGCAACACCCCACCTGGAGAGGGATGCAATGACGCAGACCGTGGACCCCTCGGAGCTGGCCCGACGCCTGGACGCCGCCCGGCGAGAGCGGCGCGAAGTGCCGCCCCTCACGAACGAGTTGCCCCAGCTCACGCTGTCGGAGGCCTACGCCGTCCAGGAGGGGGGCATCCAGCTCCGCCTGGCCGAGGGTGAGCGCGTCGTCGGCCTGAAGATGGGCCTGACGTCCGAGGCCAAGCGCAAGCAGATGAACCTGGACTCGCCGGTGTACGGCGTCCTCACGGACCGGATGCGCGTGGAGGCGGACGGCGTCATCCGGCTGGGGCAGGGCATCCACCCGAAAATCGAGCCGGAAATCGCCTTCCGCACCGCGCGCGAGCTGAGCGGGACGGTGACGCGCGAGGAGGCGCTGGACGCGTGCGAGTCCGTGTTCGCCGCGATGGAAATCCTCGACTCGCGCTACCGCGACTTCAAGTACTTCTCCCTGCCGGACGTGGTGGCGGACAACTCGTCCTCCGCGCTGTTCGTCCTCGCGACGGAGGAGCACCCGCCGCGCGCGCTGGACTTGACGCGCCTGGAGATGAAGATGTCGGTGAACGACGCGGTGGTGCAGTCGGCCCGCTCGGACGCCATCTCCGGAGACCCGGTGCTGTCCGTGGTGCAGTTGTGCGCGCTGCTCGCCGAGCGGGGCCAGGTGCTCCCCGCCGGCAGCATCGTCCTGGCGGGCGCCGCCACGGCCGCGCACATGCTCCAGCCTGGAGACAAGGTGCGGCTCGTCGTGGAGGGCCTGGGCTCCGTGGCGGTGTCTGCCGGGTAGCGCGGCTCCGGGCTTCCGGTGCCTCAGTTCATCCACGACGAGGACACGCCCGCGCTCGAGTGACGCGGGCGCGTGTCGGTGTCGTGCCAGCGCACCGCGTAGCGGTCCCCGTGCTGGCGCAGGAAGGCTTCCAGCCGCTCCAGGCCCATCCGCTCGGGCATGGCGTGGCGCGGGGCCAGCGCCCGCTTCAGCGCGGGGTGGTAGCGGACGACGGAGGCGAAGTCGCGTGGGTACTCCCGCTCGTCCACGCCCACCAGCTCGCCCCGGTCCAACCCGCGCGAGAGCAGCTCCCGCCAACGTTGCAGCGGCGCCATGCCCAGCGAGTCCACGCCCCGGGAGCAGAGCATGAGGAAGAGCGCATCCCAGGGCTCGGACGCGTCCAGGTAATGCTCCAGCGCGCGGGCGGAAGGGCGCGTGTTGAGCACCATCCAGAAGGGCACCGCGCCGGTGCGCAGCGCCCACCAGGGCTCCAGCAGAATCGAGGACTCCACCAGCAGCTGTCCCAGCGGCATGCGCCTGTCGCGATACCAGTGCCGGTACAGGTCCGCCACCAGCGGGCTGAGCGCCTCCGGCTCCGGATAGACGATGCGACGCAGCCGCCAACGCCGCTTGCGCGCCAGGCGCTGGAGGTCCTCGCTCAGCGCGGGCTCGAAGCCCCACTCCGCCTCCGGACTGTCGCTGTCCGGCGGCGGCGTGGGCCAGCGCGGATGGGACGAGCCCTGGCTCCGCAGCCACGCCTCCACGCGCGGGCCACCCAGGTAGTACTCGTCCGGGCTCGCCCCGCCCAACGCCCCCTGTTGGAAGACGTGCCGCTCGCCTTGCCGCAGCGTGGGCCAGCGCAGCTCGCACTCGGACACGAAGAGGGTGGCGCCGGGCTCCAGCACGTCCTCCAGGAAGCGGACATAGGCGGCGCCCAGGCGGCGGCGCTTCACCCGGAAGTGTGTCAGCCCTCGCAACAGGAGCCGGTCGTGGTTGGCGTCGTGCGTGTGGTGCAACTGGAGGTCCGGATGGGACTCCAGCAGGCGGCGCGCGGGCTCCCTGGCGAAGTCCAAATCCTTGAGGGGCTCGTCCACGAGCACGCGCCCGTCATGGCGCACGGACAACAGCTGCGTCTGGGGCAGCCACGGAATGCCCAGCGCCGCGCACAGGTGGACGAGCGCGCCATTGGAGGCGCCCACCACGGCGGCCGGGTAGCGCCGGCGCGGGTAGCGAGCGACCACCCAGCGCGCCAGGGCCTCCGCGTCGAAGTGGGCCAGCGCGCGCGGCGTGAGGGCCTCCGCCAGTCCGCCGCGGACAAAGGCCGCCTCGCGCAGCGGCACCGAGAGGTGGTTGACCACCGGGAGGAGCGTCTCGAACAAGGGGTGGGTATGGCGGTGCGTGCCCAGCGCGGGGAAGTCGCGGCCGTGCAGGAAGCTTGCGAGCGCGCGCAACATGGCGGCCGAGGAGTCGAAGTCCGCGACGAAGCGGCGCGCCATCATGGTGGACCTGCTTCATCGCGCCCGGAGCGCCGCGGCGTGCCAGGACTCCTTGCGTGCGGCAGGCCCATTCCCCCTCCCAGGCGGTGAGTGCGTCCGTCAGGAAGGTAGCCCCTGGAGGCCACCCGAGCAGGCCGCCGACACCAGCCCGTCCGCACGAGGGGAGGGGAGGCGTGCGTGCGTCGCGCTCAGGGCTCCGGCCGGCGCGCGGTGGAGGGGAGGTCCGCCGTCACGCGCAGGCCCTGGGCCGAGTGCGCGCGAGCGCAGGGCTGGATGCGGGCCTCCGTCGGGCCCAGCGTCTCCAGCACGAAGGAGGAGTCCTTGTGGTGCGGGGGGGACTCCGGCCAGTGGCCTCGCTCGGCGCGCGCCAGGTCCACCTCCGCCAGGGTGATGAGCGCGTCGTGCTGGAGCCTTCGTACATCCAACCGCTCCGCGTACTCGCCATAGGTGGCGATGTGCGGTCCATGGATGGAGCCGAGCTGGTTCTCCTCCTCGCTCGCCTCCAGCAGCGCGAAGGCCCGGCGACGCGCGGAGGTGGGCAGGTCCGCCGCGGCCGTCAGCGCGTCGAAGCCCTCCACCAGCGTCCACCACGCGCGCCGCGAGCCCAGGGGGCCGTCGTTGATGGCCTCCTCGTCCCTCAACTCCAGCGGCACGCAGTCCTCGCTGTGCGGCGGCAGCGCGGCCAGGGCCTCGTCGGACAAGAGGCCCCGGAAGTAGACCAGCTGTACCAGCGCGGACTCGTGCCGCAGCGACATGGAGAAGGGCGCGAAGCCCTCGGCCAGCTTCACCAACTGGGCAATCGCCAGCGGCTTGCGCTCCGTGGGCGCCGCGTCCAGCGCGTCCGCGCACGGCCGGTAGAGCACGCCGTGGCCCGTCGCGGAGAGCAGCTGCCCCTCCATGCCCCCGCCCAGCTCCAGCTCGCGGCTCAGCGCCAGCGCGTCCAGGCACGTGTCCAGCGCCGCCAGCGGCCTGCCCTGGGAGAGCTTCAGCCGCGTGTCCAGCGCGGCCAGGTTCACCACGTACATCAACGCGAACTTCCCGTTGGACCGCGCATGGGTGACGGGCGCGAGCACCCCCAGCCGCTCCGGCAGTCCGCCGAACTCCGCGTGCGTCGCCGCCAGCACCTGCTCCAGCAGGGGCCGCGCGCGCTCCAGCGTCTCGCCGCACGCCGAGGGCAAGGACGACGTCGGCAGCTTCCCGTCCGCCACGTCCCGGCAGTGCTGCCCCAGCGTCGAGTCCGGACCCGTGCCCGACTTCTGCCGCTCCTGGTACAGGTGCAACACGTCTTCCAGCAGCGGCTCCAGGTGGCGGGCGAAGGTGCCCGGGCTCGGCGGCTGCACGTGCGAGGGCCGCGCGTACCGCGCCCGCGCCAGCTCATTCACCTCGCGCACCAGCCGCTCTTCCAGCGGCCCCGTGCGCAATTGCAAGTAGGCCAGGCTCCCCGCGCAGACGAGGAGGAGGGCGAGCATGCCTCCTGCCACGGGGATGAGAGCGCGATGGGAAGTCATGAGGGGGAAGCCCGGCGGCGGGAAGCCTCGCATGAAATCCCGGCTCCAGGGGTTTCCACTCTTCCGTGGACAGGCTGCCCCGCCAGTCTATTCTCAGCCAGCGCTGCGGCGGGGGGCGATGAAGCCGCGTCCCAGCCGCTTGAGCAGGTGCTCGGACAGGGCGCGGGCCTGGGTGCGAATCTCCGGCACGGCCGTGGTCTCCCACAGCTCGCCGCGCCGGAGGGGGCCCAGGGTGAACAGGCGCCCCCCGGCATGCCCGTTCGCGTCCAGCAGCGCCCCGTGGCGGTCGGTGTCCAGGCCCAGGCCGAGGGCGTCCGGGCGCACCCGGCCTTCCTCGGCGAGGCGATGCAGCAGCGGATGTCCATGGCGGGTGACGTCGCCCTCCGGGCCCGTGCAGTTGACCACGTGGTGGACCTGGAGGTCCTCCTCGCGCCGCTCTCCCCGGCGCCGGACGCGCACCCGCACGGTGCCCGCGTCGTCTGGGTGGAAGCTCCGCACGCGGGCCGCGTGCAGCGCCAGCCGGCCCTGGGTCCTCAGCCGCTCCAGCCCGTCCGCCACGTCCGGTGCCATGCGGTGGCGGTGCACGTCCCAGTAGGCGCGCAGGTGCCGCAGGAAGCGCCGGCGCTCTCCGATGTCCAGCCGCTGCCACAGCGGCACCGTCACCGGCCGCAGCGCGTCCATCACCGCCCGCCAGCTCGCCCCTGCGTCCGTCGCGCGGCGCACCTCGTGGCGCAGCACGCGCAAGAGCGCGCGCACCCGCACGGGGATGGGATGGGGCTGCTCCAGGGCAGGCAGCCCGTCGTCGCGCAGCCCCGTGTCGCGCAGCGCGCGCAGCACGTCGCGGATGCCGGGCGAGGCATAGGTGCCCTGGAGGACGGTGCGCGGGTGGCGGTGCGGCAGGAGGCCATGGCGCGACAGCGCGTGCAGCGCTCCCCGGTGGCCGCGCTCCTCCAAGGACAGCACCGCGTCCACCATGGTGAGCCCCGTGCCGATGAGCAGCACCGTGTCGTCCTCGCCAATGCCGTCCAGCGCGCCCGGCGCCCACGGCGAGCGGTGGTAGCGAGGACTTGTGTACAGCCCGCCGTCCGCCACGCGCAGGTCCGCGGGGCTCGCGTTGCCCAGGGCCAGCACCGCCGCTCGCGCGACGAGCTCCACGCCGCCTCGGGTCGTCAGCGTCACCAGCCCGCCGTGCTCGCGCGTCGACGTCACCTCGCCCGACTGCGTCTCCAACTGGACACCCGGGGGCGCGCGGGCGATGGACTCCTTCAACACGGAGTCCAGGTACTGGCCGTAGCGCAGCCGGGGGACGAAGTCTCCGCCCTCCGTGTCGGGTGTCTGCTGGCGCAGCCAGCGCAGGAAGTGCTCGGGCTCCTCGGCGAAGGCGCCCATCCGCGCGGCCGGGACGTTGAGCAGGTGACGCTGGCTCCGCGTCGAGTAGGCGAGCCCCTGGCCCACCTGCCCGCCCCGTTCCACCAGGAGGATTCGGAAGGGGGCGCGGGCCTGTCTCAAGAGGTGGATGGCCAACAACGTTCCACTGGCCCCTCCCCCCACCACGGCCACATCCCAGGGGCTGCTCTGAACTCGCACGCCGCAATCCTATGTCCGTCCCTGCCCCACGGCATCCCGACACACGAGCGTAGACAATCGAATGACAACCCCTGGCCAGGGTCTCAGGCCGTGTCCACACTCCCACGCACATCCCGGGAGATCCATGCGAGAGCGCCCCAAGGAAGACTGGGACGGAGAAGTCCCGGACATGAGAAGCCTGCTCGGCTGGCCGTTGCCAGAGCGCAGGGAGTCCATCCCCTCGTTGTCGTGGTTGGTGGACCGGCTCCGCGACAGCCGGCCCGACTGGGGCCTGCTGGAGTCACTCGTCCAGTTCGACGAGGCGCGCTACGTGCGCAGGACGCTGGCGAAGACCGAGGCGTGTGAGCTGCTGCTGGTGTGCTGGGGGCCGGGGCAGGGTTCCCTCGTCCATGACCACGGTGGCTCGGCCGGCGTGTCCCTGATGGTGCGCGGCGCGGTGCGGGAGACCCGCTATGCGTGGGCGGGAGACCGGCTGCTGCCCGAGCTGTCCGTGCGCGCGCAGGAGGGGGACCTGATGCTCGAGGAGCCGGACACCATCCATCGCATCCTCAACACGACGCGTCGCGGCGCCGTGTCGCTGCACCTCTACGCGCCGCCGATGGAGGGCATGACGCCCTATGACGACCAGGTGGTGACGCTCAAACCACCGCGTCCAGTTGCCGCGGGGGCTGGGCGAAGGCGCCGGCCACGGGCAGGGTGACGCGGAAGATGCTGCCTTGCCCGGGCGCGCTCTCCACCGTGAGCGTGCCGCCCAGGGACGTGACGATGCCATGGCACACCGCCAGGCCCAGGCCGGTGCCCACGCCCAGGGGCTTGGTGGTGAAGAACGGGTCGAAGATGCGCTCGCGGTGCTCGGGGGAGATGCCGCAGCCGGTGTCTCGCACCTCCACCGAGACCAGGCGGCCCGCCATCGCCTCGCGCGCGACGACGCGCACCTCGTTCAGCTCCACCTGACCGGGAACAATCGCCTGCGCCGCGTTGAGCAGCAGGTTGAGGAACACCTGGCCCAGCCGCGAGCCATTGCCCTGCACGGGCGGCACGCCGTCGCACTCGACGATGAGCCGCGCGCGGTGCCGCAACTCGTGCATGGCCATCTTCGCCGCGGTGCGCACCACCGCGCCCACGTCCGAGGGCCCGCTGCCCACGTCCTCCGAGCGCGACAGCGTCTGCAAGTCGCGGACGATGAGGCGGATGCGCTCCGCGCCGTCGCGCGTCTCCGCCAGCGCCTCCAGCACCTCCTGGCGCTCGCGCTCGGGGAGCTGCTCCTTCTGCTGGAGCTCCTGGTGGATGTACTCCAGGTTGCTGAGGATGAAGGCGAGCGGGTTGTTGATTTCGTGCCCCACGCCCGCGGCGATGCGCCCCAGGGCAATCAGCCGGTCCGCGAAGAGCAACTGGGCCTGGGTGGCGTGGAGCTGCTCCAGGCTGCGGGACAGCTTCGCGTTGGCGGCCTCCAGCTCCGCGGTCCGCTCCCGCACCGTCTCCTCCAGCCGCCTGCCCGCCTCGCCGGCCTCGCGGGCGACGTCCAACCCCGGGCTCTCCGCTCCTTGTGAAAACCCCGCGCGAGCCTGGAAGGCGCGTCGCAGCGTGCCGCGCCGCTGCGCCACCGCCGACATCAACAGGACCCTGGCTCGTAGCGTCATCACGTCGCAATCTCGGCGTCAGGTGTCCGTCCCGGGTGCTTCGCGGGGGCGGGCGGACCTTCCCAGTCAACACCGCCGGGACGTGTCCGGCAAGGAGCCGATGTCGGCTCGCGCGAGGGTTCGTGTCTGTCCAGACGGGTAGTCGACGCCAGCGCTCCGAAGTGGCGCGGACAGCGTTGGCGACTGGAAGGTCCGCCCCGAGTCACCGCGTCAGCGAGGAGCCGGGCGCGTGTCGCGGAGCGCTCGGACGCGGTGTGGGCGTGGGGGATGCCCGAGGGTGAGGCCCCGAGTCACCGGGCTCCGGCGTCCGCGCGCGGCTGCTCAGCGTCAGCGCGAGCAAGGAAGGTGGCCAGCGCCGCATCCACCACACGCCACCCACGAGACACACCCCCAGCCCCAGGGCCAGCAGGGCGCGCGGTAACTCGATGGCGCGAGCCTCCCGCGTCACCGGCCGGGCCCGGACGACGAGCCCGGGCGCCTCGGCGGGGCTGGAGACGGCTTGAATCGCGGGCAGCGTCCCGGAGCCCGTCGAGCGCCGTCCGCGCGATGGAGGGCGCGGGCCGCCCTGGACGTCCACCGGCACGTTCGCCGCGTCCGGGAACAAGGGCACGTCCCACGCAGCGTCCGCGCTGGCGAGCGCCGTCTCCAGCGCCTCGCACCAGGTGCTCGCGGTGCCCCGACGCCAGGGCTGCTTGGCGAGCAGTCGCAGACATAGTTCGCTGAGCGCCCACGGCACCCGGGGGTTGAGCAGGGCGGGCGTCACCGGAGGGTGGTGGATGACGGCCACCTCGCCTTCGGGCGTCTCCACGTTCTCGAACGGGTAGCGCGCGGTGAGCATCCAGTAGAGGACGACGCCGAGCGCGTACAGGTCATCCGCCACGGTGGCCGGGTACACGCCTTCGCGGCGCTCCTGGCGGAAGGCCAGGGCCTCCGGGCTGCGGTAGCGCGGCGTCCCTGGGGGCAGCACCCCGCGCGGCAGCCGGGGCGCTCCGGAATAGACGCCCACGCCGAAGTCCATCAGCACCGGCGTGCCGTCCTCCTCGCGCACCACCACGTTGGCTTCCTTGATGTCGCGGTGGAGCACGTCCGCGGCATGCGCGGCCTCCAGTCCCCGCGCCATGCCCAGCGCCAGCCGCGCCGCGCGCCGCGCGCCGGGATTCTCCTCCTCCACCCACTGGGCCAGCGGGCGCCCGTGCACGTACTCCATCGCCAGATAGAGCCACTCGGGCGCCTCTGGTGGGAACAGGCCGCCGTCGCGGAAGCCCACCACGTTGCGGTGGGCCAGCCGCATCAGGATGGCGACCTCGCGCTGGGCCCAGCCACCCAGTTGCACCAGTGACTGGAGCTTGAGCGCCACGGACTGGCCGTCGCGCGTGGCGCGGTACACCACGCCACAACCTCCCGCGCCCAGCAGTCCTTCCACCGTGTAACCGGCGATGTCGGTGCCCTCGGGGGCATCCAGGATGCGAAGACCGTTCATGCGACCTCCCGTGTCCGGCCCAACCTCGGGAATGGGGAAAGCCTAGCACCACCCCTGGGGATGTCCCCACCGGCGGGGGCCCTCACGGACCCAACGCGCCGGCGCGGACTGTGTCGCGCGAAACCAACGCCTCGCCCTCAGGGGCAGGTGCCGCAATCCGCGCGGCAGCTCAGCGCGGTGGTGCCCGTGCCGCAGCGCTCGGTGAACTGGCAGGTGCCGTCGCCGCAGCGATAGATTTCCTGCGGGCGGATGCGCGCGGTGATGGGGCGGTAGTTCTTCCCGTTGTACGTGCAGTTTGTGTAGTAGGGCGAAGACGAGGTGCTGCCCTGGCAATACGTGGCGCACATGCCCACGTGGGTAATGGGCGGGCAGTTCTGCGCCGGGCCCGAGGCCAGTCCACACGTGCGCGGAGTGCTCTTGTCCGCGGCCAGATAGGCCTGGTCATTGGCCGCGAAGACGCCGGTGCCATCGAACAGGTTGCCGAAGTAGCACGCCTCCGTCTCGCTGTACGTCGCCAGCTCCTGCGGCGTGTACGGGATGGGCGCGTTCGTGCTCGACGTGGTGAGGCCCAGCACGGAGATGGGCACGTGCAGGCCGTACTTGTTCGCATGCGCCGCGAGGCAGGCGGAGACCACCTGCTTCTCCAGGTCCGTCGCGGGCGCTCCGTCGGCCCAGCTCGGCGCCAGTCCCAGTGCCCCGAGCCACATGTGCGTGTTTCCCGTCACCGGATTGGTGAACGTGCGGGCGACCCCCGCCTGCACCGCGCACGTCACCACGTAGGACATCACCGCGTCCGCATTCACCGGGTCCTGGTTGAACCACGTCGAGAAGCCATTCGTGGACAGGCCATTCGTGGACAGGCCATTCGTGGACAGGCCATTCGTGGACAAGCCATTCGTTGAGAGGCCATTCGTGGACAAGCCATTCGTTGAAAGGCCATTCGCGGAGACCTGACTGTGGCGCAGGTGCCCCATCTCCTCCCCCACCGGTTCCACCC
>NZ_JABXEM010000289.1:0-13563 GCF_013372595.1 Myxococcus sp. AM011 | reverse complement strand
TCACCCAGAAGGCGCACACGCATGGGCTGTTGCGGCCGATACGGCCGGCGGTGAGCGGACTCGCGGTGGTGGGGGCGGTGGAGCGGTTGTTGCTCGCGGTGTTGAGTGAGGAGGACATCGGCAATCCGTTGGAGTTGCCGGATGCGCTGACGACGCTGGTGTTGGATGGACTGCGAGTGCCGCCTGGGACACGGGAGGGGCGCCGGAAGTTGGACGGAGGGGCCAGGCGCACTTAAGGGTGGGGAGTGGCGCGCAAGCGGGCCCTGGGTGGCTTCAGCATTCCGTGGTGGGCGTGGGTGGGGCTGGCGGCCGTCGTGCCGGTGGTCCTCATCAACGGGGCCATCTCGTGGCTGGGTGACACGCATGTGTCGCCGTTGTCGCTGTCGTTCCTGGAGATGAAGGTGAACGCGCTGGGCACGTATGTGGCGCACCGGCCGTCGTGTCTGTGGGACGGGCACGAGCCGCTGGAGCCGCTCATCGCGCGGGCGGAGCGGCGGCACGGGCTGCCTCCGGGGTTGTTGCAGGCGTTGGTGCTGGTGGAGTCGGAGGGGCGGGTGCACCGCATCTCTCCGGCGGGAGCGATGGGGCCCGGGCAGTTGATGCCCACCACGGCGGTGATGCTGGGGGTGGCGGACCCGTTCGACCCGGAGCCGGCGTTGGATGGGAGCGCGCGGTATCTGGCCGAGCAGCTTCGAAGGTTTCGGGACGTGAAGCTCGCGGTGGCCGCGTACAACGCGGGGCCCGGCGCGGTGGATGGGCGCGTGCCGAGGAACGGGGAGACGGAGTACTACGTGCCCAAGGTGCTCACGGCGTGGGTGCGGACGAGGCCGCCGGAGCCGCCGCGTCCTGTGCCCGTGGTGGCGGCGCGTGCGAGGCCCGTGGTGGCTGCGGTGACGAAGCCCGTGGCGCCTGTGCGGTCCGCCGTGGCGGCTGTGAGCAAGAAGACGGTGGCCAAGGTGGCGGCGAAGCCCGTGGCGCCTGTGCGGCCCAAGGCCGTTGCGAAGCCAGTGGCGGCGCCAGCGCGCACCACGGTCGTCGCCAAGCCGGTGGCCCCCAAGGCGAAGCCGAAGACAGAGGCTGCTCCCGCGAAGGCGCCGACTCGTGCGACGCAGGCGAAGCCCACTGTCTCGGTGAACGCGCGCCCGGGCTGAAGCCTTCGCAGTCGTCACGGGCGAGGAACACCAACAGACGCATCCGGGGCCAGATGACCCCGAAGCATTCGACACTTT
Organism: Myxococcus sp. AM011; assembly: GCF_013372595.1. NCBI lineage: Bacteria > Pseudomonadati > Myxococcota > Myxococcia > Myxococcales > Myxococcaceae > Myxococcus > Myxococcus sp. AM011. The sequence continues at coordinate 12,334 of NZ_JABXEM010000289.1, read as the reverse complement.
GCGCGCGGCATGTTGCGTTCGACCCTTCAGATGAAACGAGTCCCAGGTCGACCATGAAGCGAGCCACCCGCATCCGTCAGTCCGAGGTCGCCTTCCGCAGTGGCATCCGACTGGTCCTGTTCATGATGGCCCTATGGCTGTGCGCGACGTTCTTCTGCGTGACTCACGGCCACGACGGCCATGGAGGCCTGGAACGTGTGGCGCATGCGTCGCCATCCACCCGAGGAGCCAAACCGAAGCTGAAACCCGACATGCGATGAAGGCCGCATCGGGCGGATGACCGACCTCCTCCCGTTGACCGACCTCGGGCGAATGACGGACGCGCGGCGTGGAGCACTCGTGCCACGAGTAGCTCACGCATGACGACTCCCTGCACGCCCCGAGGCTCCATGAGCAAGTCCTTGAAGGTCACCTTCACCCTGCTGTCCGCCGCGCTCGCCTTCGTGGCCGGAGTCACGCTGTTCGGCGACAACCTCCGCAAGCTCTTTGGCGCGAGCTCCGCGTCGCTCGGCGTCTCGGGCGTGGCCCACAAGAAGACCCTGCGCAGCTTCGGAGAGAACTCCGAATATGACGGCGCGTCCTCCTCGCCATCCCTTCCCCGCAAGTCGATGCAGCACTTCAACCCGGGCGCCTCGGAGCCGGCGGTCTCCCCATCCTATCCCGTGGAGCGCCTCGCCCCCAACGCCTACACCCGCACCGCGGATGACGCGCTCTCCACCTTCGCCGTGGACGTCGACACCGCCTCCTACGCTCTCTTCCGCCGCGCCGTGCAAAACAACCGGCTGCCCTCCACCGAAACCGTCCGCGTCGAGGAATGGGTCAACTACTTCCGCTACCGCGTCCCCGAGCCCGCCCCCGGCGAAGGCGCCTTCCACGTCGCGCTGGAGGCCGCGCCCTCCCCCTTCACCCCGAGCCAGCACATCCTCAAGGTGAGCCTCCAGGGCCGCCACGTCGCCAAGGCCCAGCGCAAGTCCACGCACCTCGTGTTCCTCGTCGACACCAGCGGCTCCATGTCCGGCACGGACCGACTGGAGCTCGCCAAGACGTCGATGAAGCTCGCCGTCGCCGGCCTCAACCCCACCGACACCGTCACCATCTCCACCTACGCGGGCGACGTGCGCACCGTGCTCGACACCACCCCCGCGAGCCAACGCAAGCACATCGAGTCCGTCATCGACGAGCTCTCCTCGGGCGGCGGCACCGCCATGGGCAGCGGCCTGGAGCTGGCCTATCAGCACGCCGTGCGCATGGCCGGCGCCAACCGCGTCTCGCGCGTCGTCGTCCTCACCGACGGCGACACCAACCTCGGCCGCAATCAGACGGCGGACTCCATGCTGGAGAGCATCAGCCGCTACGTGAAGGAAGGCGTCACCCTCTCCACCATCGGCTTCGGCATGGGCAACTACCGCGATGACCTGATGGAGCGTCTGGCCAACAAGGGCAACGGCAACTGTTTCTACATCGACTCCGAGCGCGAGGCCCGCCGCGTCTTCCAGGAGCAGCTCGGCGGCACCATGGAGGTCATCGCCCAGGACGTCAAAATCCAGGTGGAGTTCGACCCGACCGCCGTGCGCGGCTACCGGCTGCTCGGCTACGAGAACCGCGCCATCGCCGACAAGGACTTCCGCGAGGACGCCGTCGACGCGGGCGAAATCGGCGCGGGCCACACCGTCACCGCGCTGTACGAACTCGACTTGACGGGCGAAGGCTCCACCGTCGCCACCGTCCGCGTGCGCGCCAAGAAGCCCGGCGACTCCGAGGTCTCCGAGCAGCGCTTCGCCCTCCCGCGCAACCGGGTGCGTGAATCCCTGACGAGGGCATCCTCCGACCTGCGCTTCGCCGTCGCCGTCGCTGGCACCGCGGACCTTCTGCGCGGCACCGCGCCCACCGATGACCGGGGCTTCTCGCGCATCCACTCGCTCGCGGAGGACGCGGTGGACGGTCAGGAAGACCGCGCGGAGTTCCTCACCCTGCTCGGCAAGCTGCGCGCGCTGATGTCACCCCGCGTCGCCAACTCGAACACCTACTGAGTCCGCGACGACAGCGCGCTCGCCGCGTCCCGGTCCAACCACACCTCCACGTCGCGGTGCAGTTGCAGGAAGGAGGCGGGGCAGCGCGGAGTCACGGGGCCCTCCGCCATGGCCTTCACCGCCTCCGCCTTGCCCTCGCCAAACGCCAGCAACATCGCGCGCCGCGACTGGATGAGCGCTCCCATGCCCAGGGTCAGCGCCTCCAGCGGCACGCGGCTCGGGTCATCGCCGAAGAGCATCGCATTCGCCTCGCGCGTCGCCCGACTCAGCCGCGTCCGGTGACACCGCGCCAACAGGTGGTCGGCCGGCTCGTTGAAGGCCAGGTGCCCGTTGGCGCCAATGCCCAGCAACACCAATCCCAGCCCACCCTCGGCGACAAGCTCCGCCTCGTAGCGTGCGCACTCGACCTCCGCGTCCGGCGCCGCGCCGTCGAGGAAGTGGATGCGCTCCTCCGACAGGTTCACCTTCCGGAAGAAGTGCCGCTCCATGTACGCGCGAAAGCTGCCGCCGTCCTCGCCCGACACCCCGAGCAGCTCGTCCAGGTTGAACGTCCGCGCACGAGACAAGTCCAGCGCCCTTCGCTCGTGCAACGCCACCAGCTCCCGGTACACGTTGAGCGGCGAGCGCCCCGTGGGCAGCCCCAACACCAGCGACGGATGAGACGTCACCGCCTCCGCGACGCGCGCGGCGCAGGCGATGGCCGCTTCCTGTTCGGACTCGAAGACTCGAAGGTTCAAGGAGGCTCCCGCTCGCGAAGAAGGCGCGCACACGAGCATAGAAGCCACACCTCCAACACGAGCCCCGAGTCAGGAACGCGTTCACCGCGCGGCACGTCCGTGACAGATGTGGCACCCGTCACTTTCCGATAGTGCACAAACGCAACGCGTCATGCAGCGGGCTTCGCACGCGCGGGCGGCAGCGCGGAACGGCGGTAGAGTCGACGGATGGACCCCTTCGTCAGCCTCGACGCCACCGCCCAGGCCGAGCTCGTCCGCGGTGGGGAAGTCACTCCACTGGAGCTGGTGGACGCGGCCATCGCTCGCATCGAGCGCCACAACCCGAAGCTCAACGCCGTCGTGCACACGCAGTTCGACACGGCGCGCGCGCGGGCGAAGACGCCCCTGCCCCAGGGCCCCTTCACCGGCGTGCCCTTCCTGCTCAAGGACCTGCTCGCCGCGCAGGAGGGCTCCCCGCTGCGCTTCGGCTCGCGCTTCACGAAGGACTTCATCCCCGAGCACGACAGCGAGCTCGTCAAGCGCCACCTGCGCGCGGGGCTCGTCATGCTGGGCACCACGAACACGCCGGAGCTGGGCCTGTTGCCGACGACGGAGGGCACGCTTCACGGCCCCTGTCGCAACCCGTGGGACGTGACGCGCTCCCCAGGAGGCTCCAGTGGCGGCGCGGCGGCGGCGGTGGCCAGCGGCATGGTGCCCTTCGCGCACGCGTCGGACGGTGGCGGCTCCATCCGCATCCCCGCGTCGGCCTGCGGTCTGTTCGGCCTCAAGCCCAGCCGGGGCCGCAACCCCACCGGCCCGGAGCTGGCGGACGGCGTCCACTGGCTGGTGGGCGAGCATGCACTCACCCGCACGGTGAGGGACAGCGCCGCCCTGCTGGACGCCACCGAGGGCCCTGACGTGGGCGCGCCCTACGTCGCCCCGCCGAAGACGCGGCCTTACCTCATGGAGGTCGGAGCACCGCCTGGCCGCCTGCGCGTCGGCCTGACGCTGCGCAACGCCGTGGGCGCCCCCGTCCACCCCGAGTGCCTGGCCGCCGTCGTCGCCACCGCGCGATTGCTGGAGGGCCTGGGCCACTCCGTCCTCGAAGGCAGCTTGCAGATACCGGGCGACGAGGAGCTGGGGCAGCACTTCATGACCGCCTGGGCCGCCAGCGTGGTGAACAGCATCGAGGGTCTGGGCCGGCGCATGCGCCGCGCCCCGTCACCCGAGGACTTCGAGCCCTTCACCTGGGCGCTCTACCAGTTCGGCCTGAGCCAGGGCCTGTCGGCCTACCTGCACGCCCAGGCCGAGGGTCTGCGCTTCGGCCGCGCCTTCGCCCGGCGCTTCACCGATGTGGACGTGTGGCTCTTGCCCACCGTCACCGAGCCCGCGCCCCTGCTCGGCACGTTCGCCGCCCCGCCCGACGAGCCGCTCGGGCCGCTGTTCCGCGCGGCGGCCTTCACGCCCTACTGCCCCATGGCCAACATGGCGGGCAACCCGGCCATGAGCGTCCCCCTCCACTGGAGCCCGGAGGGGCTGCCCGTGGGCGTCCAGTTCATCGCCCGCCACGGCGACGAGGCCACCCTCTTCCGACTGGCCTCTCAGCTCGAGTCGGCGCACCCCTGGACTCACAGGCGCCCCGCGGTGTTCGGCTAGGGGTCGCCACGTCCGTCGGAGAGCGCTCGGGCAAACTTCGCGAGCACGCGTGCCGCCGGGCGCGATAGAACCCTCCCCATGAAAGTCGCCGTGCTCACCGGCGGGGGTGACTGCCCCGGCCTGAACGCCGTCATCCGCGCCATCGTCCGCCGCGCCAACGCCCACGGTTTCGAGATGATGGGCCTTCGAGACGGGTGGAAGGGCCTGCTCGAGGACAACCACTTCCGCCTCACGCGGGAGACCACCTCCGGCATCCTCCACCGGGGCGGCACCATCCTCGGCACCTCGCGCGTCAACCCCTTCAAGGTCGAGAACGGGCTGGAGAAGGTCAAGCGCGCCATTGAGCGCAATGGCATCCACGCCGTCATCGCCATCGGCGGCGAGGGCACGCTGTCCGCCGCCACGCGCATGTCGCAAGAGGGCCTGCGCATCGTCGGCGTGCCGAAGACCATCGACAACGACCTCAACGGCACAGATTTCACCTTCGGCTTCGACACCGCCGTGTCGATTGCGACGGAGGCCGTGGACCGGCTGCACTCCACCGCCGAGTCCCACAAGCGCGTCATCGTCTGCGAGGTCATGGGCCGACACGTGGGCTGGATTGCCACCTACGCGGGCATCGCCGGCGGCGCGGACGTCATCTTGGTGCCGGAGATTCCGGCCGACCTGGAGCGCGTGGCCGAGCACATCCAGCGCCGTCACGCGGGCGGGCGCACCTTCTCCATCGTCGTCGTCGCCGAGGGCACGCGCATCAAGCTGGCGGCGGACCAGAACGAGCAGCTCGTCACCAGCGGCTCGCTGGACGAGGCAGGCCGGCCGCGCCTGGGCGGCGTGGGCAACATCGTCGCGCACGAAATCGAGCGACGCACTGGCTTCGAGACGCGCGTGTCCGTGCTGGGCCACATCCAGCGCGGCGGCGCGCCCACCGCGCATGACCGCGTGCTCGCCACCCGCTACGGCGTCCACGCCTGCGACATGGTGGCCCGCGGCGAGTTCGGGATGATGGCCGCGCTCAAGGGCAACGAAATCATCAGCGTGGACCTGTCCGCCGCGACGAAGGAACTCAAGAAGGTGCCCAAGGAGTTCTTCGAGGTCGCCCAGGTCTTCTTCGGCTGACGCAGTGCGATAACAAACGAGCCACATGACGCGGGGCGCTGGCTCGTGTGCGCATCCGGTAGCATCGGTGGCCTACCCTCGCCGTGAAGGGACGGTGCCGATGCTTCCAGGACGCATGATGGACTTCCCGCTCACCCTGACGCATTTCCTGGAGCGCGCGCGGACGTACTTCCCGCGCTCGGAAATCGTCAGCCGCAATCCGGACAAGACGACGCACCGCTATACCTATGCGGACTTCCACCGGCGCACGTGTCAGCTGATGAATGCGCTGACGCGGCTGGGGGTGAAGGCAGGCGACCGGGTGGCGACGCTGAGCTGGAACCACTACCGGCACCTGGAGGCGTACTTCGGCATCCCGGCGATGGGCGCGGTGGTGCACACGCTGAACCTGCGTCTGCACCCGAACGATTTGGCGTACATCGCGCGGCACGCGGAGGACACGGTGGTGCTGGTGGACCGCTCGTTGTTGCCGCTGTTCGAGAAGTTCGCGGCGCAGGTGCCGAGCATCCGCCACGTCATCGTCATCCCGGATGCGGGGCCGGCGCCCGAGGGGATGCTGGACTACGAACAGTTGCTGGCGAAGGAGTCGGTGGACTTCGACTTCCCGACGCTGGATGAGAACAGCGCGGCGATGCTCTGCTACACGTCGGGGACGACGGGCAACCCGAAGGGGGTGCTGTTCAGCCACCGCTCCATCGTGTTGCACACGCTGGTGTGTTGCATGAAGGATTTGACGGGCATTGGCGAGGCGGACTCGGTGCTGCCAGTGGTGCCCATGTTCCACGCGGCGGCGTGGGGCCTGCCGTTCGACGCGCTGCTCACGGGCGCGCGCATGGTGATGCCGGGGCCGCACCTGGACCCGCCGTCGCTGTTGGACTTGATGGCGGCGGAGAAGGTGACGATTGCGGGCGGGGTGCCGACCATCTGGCTGGGGATTCTGGCGCTGTTGGACCAGGACCCGAGGAAGTGGGACCTGAGCGCGGTACGCACCATGTTGATTGGTGGCTCGGCGGCGCCTCCGGCGATGATTGACGGCTTCCGTCAGCGGCACGGGCTGGAGGTGACGCACGCGTGGGGCATGACGGAGATGAACCCGGTGGGCACCATGGCGAAGGTGAAGCAGGAGCTTCGCCACGCGGACGCGAAGACGCAGCTCGCGGCGCAGGGCTCGCAGGGCTTCGCGCTTCCCTTCGTCGAGACGCGGGTGATGAGCGAGGAGGGCAAGCCGTTGCCGTGGGATGGCTCGACGATGGGCGAGCTGGAGGTGCGCGGGCCGTGGGTGGCGGGCTCGTACTACGGCGGCGAGGGGCAGGACCGCTTCACGGCGGACGGCTGGTTCAAGACGGGTGACGTGGTGACGCTGGACGCGGATGGGTATGTCCGCATCTGCGACCGGAGCAAGGACGTCATCAAGTCGGGCGGCGAGTGGATTTCGTCGGTGGCGTTGGAGAACGCGCTGATGAGCCACCCGGCGGTGCTGGAGGCGGCGGTGTTCGCCGGGCGGCACGCGCGCTGGGACGAGCGTCCACTGGCGGCGGTGGTGCTGAAGCCAGGACAGACGGCGACGAAGGAGGAGCTGGCCGAGCACCTGGCGAAGCAGTTCGCCAAGTTCTGGCTGCCGGACGACTACCTCTTCATCGCCCAGATTCCGCGCACGTCCACGGGCAAGTTCCTCAAGACGAAGCTGCGCGAGGACTACGGCGACCACCTGCTCAAGAGCGCACCCAGCGCAGCGGGATGAGTCCACCGGATATCCGGGCCCGCCGTCCACATGGTGAGGCGGTGGGTCCGGGCGTCAACCGTACTGGTCGATGAGCTGAATCTTCCGGCTCCGGCACACATCCTCGAAGTCACCCCGGTTGAAGGTGATGAGAGCGTGCAGCCGGTTCTTCGGGTTGAGCAGCATCAGCCGCACCACCCGGTCCACCAGACTCAAGGCGCGGTAGCTGCCTCCCTGCTTCTTCAGCTCCTCGAAGCACTCGCCCAGCGCCTGCTCCCGCATCTTGCGGTCGAACAACATCGACAGCCGGTTGCGCTGCCGCAGGCGCTTCAAGTCCCGCTCCAGCAGCCCCAGCGAGTCACTTCGCCGCGCCATCCGGGTCGACACCGTTTCATAGAGGATGGGCCAGGGGACGACGAGCTCATGCGTGGCCGAATCGAAGAGCTTCTCGAAGAGGGCCTCCGCGACACCGTGCAGACCGTCCCGCGAGTCGTACAGCGCGATGAGGAAACAAGCATCGACGCAGACCTTCATGCGTCGTCCTGCTCCTCTCCAGCGACCTCGGTGTAGCCGACCCAGGAGGCCGGACGCCGGCTGCCGAACAACCACTTCCCGCTCCACTTCCCATCCTTGTCGGGCCCAATCAGATAGGCCCGCCCCTTCTTTCCGATGATGGGCTTGAGGGCGCGCTTGAGCTGCGTGGGCGTCAGCGCCGTCGTGAAGGTCGCCATGCCATCACCGCACTCGCGCGCTTCCAGCTTCGCCAGCCACCTGTAGAGGTCGTCGTAGTTGCCTCGAAGCCCCAGGTCGAACGAGAGCCAGTACCGTGTCATGCATCCTCCCTGACGAGGCCGTGCACCACCCCGACGAACGGGGGCCAGCACAGGCGCGAGGTCCGAGCCCTGTTTCTCACCCTCCAGGTCGCGGCGTCTACTGCCTACCGGAGTTCGTGGAATCGGAGGAGGACGGGCCGGGGAAGTCGCTTCGATAGAGGGGCGCATGCAGTCTCACAGGTTGGACGGTCCGCGCCCGTCGAGTGGGCGCGGACCGCGATTCCTGCAAGCAACACGCCCTTCTCAGGCAGGTCCTGACGTCAGTTGGCGCCGAGGCAGACGCCGCCGCAGGTGGTCTCCACCTTGCCATCCAGTTGCAGGAAGAGGTCCACCTGCTCGCGGCCCTTCACGTTGCGCCGCACGCCCTCGTGCACCGGGTTGTCCAGCGCGGGCAGGTCCGCCACCGTGCCCGGCAGCGGCGCCGGCAGCCCGAAGTCGAACTGCACCAGCGCCGCGCCATCGACGGCGCCCTCGAACACCGGCAACTCCGGCACCCGCCACGTCGCCGGGAGCTGCTGCGTCAGGCCCATCGCCCGCGCGTGAAGCTCCGTGGCCACGTTGGGCACCTGCGCATCTCCCAGCCCGTACTGCACCAGCACCCGACGCGACGCCGGTCCACCCGTGTACGGCGCCGTCAGCACGTGCGGCGCGTAGGTAATCGGGTCGATGCGGTCGAAGCTCGTCTGCGTCAGCGCCGCGAACTTCTGCTGGTCCAACGCATCCGGCACCGCCGCCGCGATCGCCTGGAGGAACATCGCGAACGGCTTCGCGCGGAACATCATCAACGAGAAGTCCGCTCCACCCACGCTGAACACCGCCCGGGAGATGTGCGGCGACAGCGCCACGTACGTCCCACCCAGGATGTGCCCCTGGCTGATGCCGTAGAAGTACGTCTGGTCCGGGTCATACACGAGCACCCCGTTGTCCTTCAGCTCCGCCACCTCCTTCAGCGTCGTCCGCGCCGCGTAGGTGACAGCCATCTGGTTCACCATGCCCTGGTGCACCCGGTCGGTGAAGCGCAGCGTCTGCGCGGGCTGCTGCGACATCGCGCCAATCACCCCCGGCGCATCCGCCTGCGACATGCCCCACCAGTCCACCGTCATCACCACCATCTTCGTCGCCTGCACGAAGGGCCGGACGAATGAGCCATCCGACTCCCCCTGACTGCCGAAGAAGCCATGCCCGAACTGGAGGAAGCGCACCGGCGCCACCGCCTGCCCCCAGACACTCCGGGGAATCTGGAGCGTGAAGGGAACCTCCGCCTCGCCATTGCGCCTCACCCGGCCCTGCTCGTCACGCGCCAGCAGCGCACCCGCCTGCGCAGTCTCCATGAAGAGCGGCACCCGCAACGTCCCCTTGATGCGGCGGAAGATGTTCGCGTCCACCTCGTCCTTCACCTCCGTCACCGTGACGACGGGCGGCGTGGCCTCCATGGCCTCCATCGCCAGTCGGCGCACCTCCAGCATGTCCCGGGTGACGTTCTCCTCCGTCTCCGTGGTGAAGTCCCACGCGAGCTGCAACTCGGAGCGCGCCACGCCCGCGGCCTCCAGCGCCGGGAAGATGTCCGCCTCGTACCGCGCGGCCAGGGGCGCCAGCAGCGGGTCTCCCGCCGTCTGTCCATCCCGGATGCGGCGGAAGCCCTCCGGCACGGGCACCGCCGTCCCGTCCTTCGCCTTCAGCCCGCGCAACGCGACGATGTAGCGAGCCCCACCGCGCAGCCGCACCACCGGCCGCAGCAGCAACGCCCGGTGCGCGTCATCCGGCGCGCGTGGATCCAACTCCGCGAAGTGCAGCACTCCTGTGCGCGCCTCCGCGTCCAGCACCACCGTGGTCCCCGACGTCGCCGCCGTGGGCTGGGTCACCGTCGGCAGGTTCGTCGCGTCCACCCCCCCCGGGAAGAGCGCGAGCATCTGCGTCCCATGCGAATAGCCATCCGCGGGATGCAGGTCCGTGAAGTCGAAGGGCGTCCCGTCCTTCATCTTCAACTTCGCCGCCGTGCTCAGCTTCACGCGGTGGCCCGAGGGCAGCGCCGCATCCTCCTGCAGGAAGTAGTTCGACGGGTACGGCAACAGACAGTCATGCTCCGACGCCAGCGGGTTGCAGCCCTCCGGCACCTCCAGCGCCGGCAGTGGAGGCCCTGCATCCGGAGTCCCCGAGTCGGGCGTACCTCCACCGTCAGGCTGCTCCTGCCCGGCGTCCGGTGTCGCGTCATCCTCTGAATCCGAGCACGCGGTCATCGCCAGCAACGACAACGCCAGCACCCACGCGCCGCGCTTCTTCATTCGCTCCCACATGGTTCGAGGACTCCTCGTGCGAACACAGATGTTTGTGTCACGAGGATGTAACCTGCGACGTCACCCGAACAAAGCCTTGTCTCACGACGCGGCGCACCACGCACAGCCACGACGCGCCCCGCGTGCGAGGCCCCGCGCATGGTTGTCCAATGTCGCACACCCACGTCTCCCCGGAGCCGGCTCGGCTCCACGGAGAGTGAGAGGAATCAGGCAAGCAGTGCGACAGCGTCAGCCCGAGCTCCAGGCTGACGCTGTCTATCCACGGATGTTTCAGATTCCGCAGATATCCTCGGCCAGTGAGATGCACGCCGAGATGAACTGCGCGGTGGTGCAGCCGCCGTTCTGGGTGCAGACGATGTCGCCGGTTCCCGGCTCGCTACACCACTGGAGCGTCACCCAGCACGCGGCTTGAGTGACGGTCCGGTCTCCCTCGATGGCCTGCGCGCTCACGTTGCTCTCGCCCGACGCATCCCGCACCGTCACGGGCGTGCCGTCGCTGCGCGTCGCCTCGTAGCGCGGGCCCAGCTCTCCGGAGACAGCCTCGGGCGAGGACGTCTCGGGTCCACACCCCGTGAGCATTCCAACAGCGAGCCCCGCGACCACCATGAATGACAGCGCCTTCATATGGTTCTCCTGGGTGATGGGACTCACCGACCTGAGCCCCGCTACCCATATGCAATGATTGTCTTTTCGCCTCTATCGTTGATTGCCACTATCTGAAATGTTTTCAGGCCCGTCTCAAGTCTGGGATTACAGTCCGCCGCAACCACTGCGCATGGATTGAGCCCTGGAACGCTCGACGTGAAACCTTCCGTCCATCCTGGGCCCGGGCGTCCTCGTGTGCTCGCATGGGAGCGTCATCTGGTGGACGACAGCCGGGGGCGCGCCGACGTCGCGAGCGTCCGCCAGCGGCTCCGGGTTAAGTTGCGGCCACCATGCCGTCCGTGAAGCAACTTCGCCCGTTCGCCCTGGCAACCCTGGAAGCCTTCCTCGATGCTTCCGGGCCCGTGGTCCTCGTCCAGCAGCCGCCCGAACCCGTCTTCCAGCAGGTGGCGATGCGGCTGGGCGAGGCGCGCACCGTGGGCATGGCCCATCGCAGCCGGCTGGTGGACCGCCTCTTCGTCATGCTCCGCGGCTTCGATGCGCTGGAGGTCCACTTCCTGCGTCCAGTCGTCGATGGCCAGGAGCTGACGGTGGGGAGGATTGAGGGCTGCACGCTGCTCGTCCCGGACCCGTCGGTCTCCAAGCACCACGCCACGCTGAAGTGGCACGCGTCACGCGGGGACTGCTCCGTGAAGGACGTGGGCTCGATGAACGGGACGTGGGTCAACGCCGCGTCGCTCACCCCGGAGCAGGAGGTCCTCCTCACGGATGGAGACGCGCTGGGTTTCGGCGATGCCCAGTTCCTCTACCTGCGCACGGAGACGCTGCACGCGCACCTGCGCATGGCCAGCCCCGGCGCCCGGGGCTGATTCGCCCTCGGCGGGAATGTCGCGTCGGGCTCCAGCGTAGGGAGGACGGCCCGGCGCTCCGCCGCTCCTGGCCGAGCCCCAGGACCCTGCTCTCTCCTACATCGAGCCACTTCGTGCGGCGGGGCCGACGATTCGCCGCTATGACTCGGGCTCTCCAGCGCGTGGGAGTGTGTGGATGGGCAGGCCGTTGCTTCTCCTCTTGGTCTATGTGGGCGCCTGGGGCGTGCTGCGGGCGCTCTGGCCCGACCTGCTGCGTGGATGGCGGCGGTGGGTGCTGCTGGGCGGCTCGGTGGGCTCGCTCGTCGTGTGGCTGGTCCCCCTGCTGGCGGGACCCCAGGTCGAGGTGCCCGCCGCGCTCCGGATGTTCACCGTGGGGTGGTCCGTCTCCGCCATCATCGTCCTGCTCATCGGCTCACCCCTCGCCCTGCTGCGAAAGTGGGTGGACCGGAAGAACGCGGTGCTCGCGCCCTCCGTCCCGCTCGACTCCGACGTGATTG
>NZ_JABXEM010000288.1:0-13653 GCF_013372595.1 Myxococcus sp. AM011 | reverse complement strand
GATGCTGTCGCTGCGCGCGCTGCAGCCGCAACTGCGCTACGTGCTGGGGCCGGTGTCCTTCGCGATTCAAGCGGGGCTCGACGTGAACGGCGCGCGGGCGTCCAGCGCTCCGGACGGAGTGTGCTTCCGGGCGCGAGTTCAGGCCCGAACTCGTACCGCGGCGCTCGAGGACCTGGTGGCTGTCCGCCCTAACCTCGCGAAACTACGAAGGCTATGGGGCCAAGCGTGTGCTTCCGCGCGCCTGGTGGAGCTCCCGGGGGACTGTCACCAGGCCAGGCCTGGCCGGCGCGGCGAAAGTGAACGGCGAAAGTGCCCGCGTTCACTTACCGATGGGCACTTTCAGACGGGGGCAGCGGGGGCCGCGACGTCCGTTGGAGGAGTCACGAGGGCGTCGTCCTTGGGGCTTTCCGAGGAGGCCGTGTCGAGGTCTTCGCCATCGCTCGCTATCACCTCCGCGTCCACCTCGCCGCGCTCGGTGGGCGTCGTCTCGTGCGCAGCGCCTGGGCGTGCCGCGCCTGCAAACCCTCCAGCGAGAAGGTGGCGGGCAGACTCTGCCGCGAGTTGGTCCCCCCGGGCGGGAATCGAAGGTCCGCACGTGTTCGCCGTTTCCGGATGTGGCCCACCGTAGGCGCGCGGCAGGAGGCACGAAGAGGGCGTCGGCGACTGCCGCGCACTGTGTTGCCCAATCAAGTGCCTCAGCAGTAAGTCAGGCAGAGGTGCGAATTGCATTGGTGCGGATTGCAGAAGCCAGAATAGCAGCGCCCGTTGGGGCAGTTGGAGTCAAAGTTGCAGGCACGACCATCGTAAACGCCCCCCGAGCACGTCTTGCCACAGTCTGCGTTGTAATTGCACTCCTGGCCAGCGTAAGAACCACCCGAGCACGTCTTGCCGCAATTGGAGTTAGTGCTACATGCTTGGCCAGCGTAAGAACCACCCGAGCACGTCTTGCCGCAATTGGAGTTAGTGCTACATGCTTGGCCAACGTAAGAACCACCCGAGCAACGCTTGGCGCATGCTTGAGCAGACGCCTCGTCTGCTGCTCCTGTGGATTCCGTCTGACTCCACGCTTCTTCTTGGACGTCTGCTTCCTCGTGTGTGACCGCCTCCAGCGAGTCCTCGCGCTGCACGGCCTCCGGCGAACCGCACGCAATCAGCGAGAGAATAAGGCAGGCGAAGGATAGGTGTTTCATGTGTGTGTCCGGGTTTGTGGTTGTTGTTTTGGCTGAGTGATTGTGCCGTGAAGTTGCGAGCTGGTCATGTTGCCCCTTGGGCGGGTGTTTTTTTGGAGTAATGAACAGAGCTACGAGGAGTGGGGTGGAGGTTTGTTTGGAATAGGACCTCCTCCATGCGGGCGTTCTAGTTTGGTTTCGGGACGGTTGAGAAGAAGGAGAAGCCACAACGGAGGTCGGCTAGGGCGACTCGTCTTTGGCGCTGGTTGACGTCGCGGTGTCGGGATGTTCCTCACCCGTCGATTTCGACACCTCCGTGTCTTCGTCGCTGCTCTCTGCTTCAGCGTCCACCTCGCCGCGCTCGGCGGGCGTCGTCTCCCGTGCGGCGCGCAGGGCCTGGGCGTGCCGGGCCTGCAAGCCCTCCAGCGAGAAGGTGGCGTGCAGCTCCTGGCGGGAGTCGGCTCCGCCTTGGACGAACTCCTTCAGGCGCACCATGGTGTTGAAGTCGGTGGGGTTGTCGACGCGCACGCGGCCCTCAGCCAGCGCTTCCTCGAAGCCGAGGAGGTAGCCGTCAATCATCTTCAGCGCGTCGTCCTTCGAGACGGCGATGGCTTTGGCGCGCAGCTCGATGAGCTGCTGGTCCGCCTTGGTGGCGATGCGCGTCTTGGCCTCCTCGCGGCGGCGCAGGCAGTTGTGCTCCTTCGCGTAGTTCGCGACGAGCGACGTGGCGACGCCGAAGCGCTCGGCAAGCTCGCGGTATGAGGCGTAGGACGTCATGGTGGATCCGTCCGGCAAGCTCTTCACGTCGCCGAAGACGAGGGCGCGGTCCAGCTCCTGGCGCGGGAGCGCGGGCTCCTCAGACTTGCGGGGGCGGCCCGTCTTGCGCTTTTTCGCGGGAGGTGGAGTCGGTGGTGCTTCGGGAGGCTCCACCACCTCGTCCGCCGGCTCGCCCGCGAGGAGGCGCTTGCGGCGGCCGAGGCAGTCGTGCTGCTGGGCGTACCTGGCGACGGCGCTGTGGGCGACACCGATGCGCTCGGCCAGCTCTCGCAGCGAGGGGAAGCGCCGCTTCACACGGCCCCTCGTGGTGGGCACCTCTTCGCCTTCCACGAGGAGCCGGTCCACCTCGTCATGAGGCAGCCGGGGGCCTTCGGCCTTGGTGGGGCGCCCCAGCTTCTTGAGGGGCTTCTTCTGGGCCATGCCTTCCCTCAGCAGCCACTGGAGGGCTGCGTTGCGGTGTCCGCGGCCTGGGTGCGCAAGCGCTGCATCAGCCGCGTGCGCTGGCGCTTCAGGCGCTGGTACGTCCGCTCGACCTCGGTGGTGTCGCCGTCGACGAGGCGGCTGGCGTAGGCGCGCAGCTTCTCGCGGCGGACGACGGTGGCCATGAGGACCTCGACGTCGCTGCGAGGCAGGGTGGCGCGGGCGAGGTGTACCAGCACGGCATCGCGCTTGACGAAGCTGCGCCGGACGCTGGGCCGCCGGGGGCTCTCCACCGGCGTGGCGTGACGCGTGTCGGGCAGCCACTCGGCGAGCTGCGCCTGCGTGTACGTCTCGTGCTGCTCCGCGCGCTCCTTGCGCAGGTGCCGGAACACCTCGCGCGCCGTCTGCTGGCGCAAGCGTGCCGCCGTCCAGTCACCCCAGCGCGAGAGGGGGAAGCTGCGCGCGACGGAGAGGAAGGTGGCGAGGACGAGCTGGTCCAGGTCCTCCCGGGGCACCGCGTTGCCGAGAAGGCGGCGGCGCAGGCGACGCAACATGGGGGCGTAGGCGGCGGCGAGGGCAGCCGTCCATGCAGGGCTGGAGGAGGTCTGCATTTCGGCCACGAGGGCCCGGGTGAGGGCTTCACGCTCTGGGTACGTCTCTTCGCGCGCGTCGTCCATCGCGGCCAGCACCGACTCGAGGGTGGCATGACGCGCGAAGGCCGGCCGCCGCGTGCGCGCAGCCGCGAAGACGGCCTGGTGCCGAGGCGAGAGCGCCTCAACACGAAGCAGGCCGAGGAGGTGGCCGAAGAAGTCACTCACCGAGGACGGGCCTCCCACCACTCGCGCACCAGCTCGAGGAAGTCATCCAACTGCATGGTGACGAGGGGCTGCTGCCCGTCGTCCTTGCACACGGCGAGCGGCCAGCGGCCCGGTGGGCACGTCTCCACCGCCTGGCGCATGGCCTCCCGGACGTTGGTGCGCTGGTGGGCCTTGGCCTCGACCCAGAAGCACGGCACCTCGACGTCGGACATCTCCTGCCCGGTGCGGTACTGGAGGCCGCGGCGGATGAGGGCCTCGGGCATCGCCTCACGGAAGCGGTGGACGAGGGCGCGCTCGAAGTCGGCACCCTTGCGACGGGACGACGCGCCACTCACGAGACACCTCCTGACTCTTCCAGCAGCCGCTCCATGTGCCCGCCACGGCTCATGCGCACGGCGAGGCGGCGAGCCACCTCCAGTGCGCAGCGGGCGTCCGCCATGGCGCGGTGAGGCGTGGGGCGCTGGATGCCGAAGTGCTTGGCCAGGGCGTTGAGGGAGAGGGACTCCACCTCGCCCGTGGCGAGCAGCGGCCATGCGAGGCTGGCGGTGTCGAGGCGGTGGTAGTCGACGCTGGGCAGAGCCAGCCCGGTACGGCGATACCCCTCGGTGAGGAAGCCCCAGTCAAAGCTGGGGACGTGACCGGCCACGAGGGTGCCCGCAAGCAGCGGCGTTGCGGTGGCCAAGACTTCCGGCAGGGGCAGCGCGTCCCGCCATTCCTCGTCGGAGTAGCCGCACACGGCCAGGGCTTCGGGCTGGGCGTCCGCCAGCCGGGTGGGCAGCACGCGCGCCTCGTACTCCGCCAGCACCTTGAGGCTTCGGGCGTCGACGCGGAGGATGGCCACCTCCAGCACTTCGTGCCGGGA
Organism: Myxococcus sp. AM011; assembly: GCF_013372595.1. Classification (NCBI taxonomy): domain Bacteria; kingdom Pseudomonadati; phylum Myxococcota; class Myxococcia; order Myxococcales; family Myxococcaceae; genus Myxococcus; species Myxococcus sp. AM011. Next base: position 9,607 of record NZ_JABXEM010000288.1, on the reverse strand, counting down.
GGAGTCCAACCCCGTCGTCTCCAAATCGATGAAGGAGATCGTCCGCAGGTGCGGTGGGAGGCTGGGGAAGAGCGGCGGGTGGAGGGCAGAGGCAGGGGTGGTGTCGGAAGCAGGGTGAGCGGACAGCATCTATGCGACCTCCTTGGCCCAGAAGCGGGGCGAGTGGTGTTTGGCGGCGAGGGAGTCCAGCTCGGCCTTCAGCAGCGCGACGCGCGCGGTGCCCAGGCGCTTGCCCGCGTCCTTCAGCAGCGCATCGAGGGCCTTCTTCTCGACGCTGGCGAGGCGCTGCATCAGCTCTTCACGGGGGAGGCCGGTGGCCCGGGCTAGCAACTCGACGGTGGGCTCCAGCGGGTAGTCGAGGCTGGTGGTGTTGAACATGCGGTAGCGCGTGCCGGCGAGGACGAGTTCGTCCCGCTCGGCGAGGTGGGCCCGGAGGACGCCCTCCAGCTCCGCTTTGCGCGCGTTGAGAATCTTCGCGAGGTGGGCTACCTCCTGGCGCTCGCGGGCGACGGACTCCAAGTCGGCAGTGTCCTCGCAGACGACGTCACGCTGTCCCTCCAGCGCCTGGGCGTAGGCGGGGCAGTTGCGTCGGTGGTCGCAGTACACGCAGTTGGGGTTGAGGCGGGCGGGGAAGGACTCCGCCTTCTCCATCTGCTGGCCCAAGGTCTCGACGTAAGCGAGGGCGGCGTCCAGCTGCTCCTCGGTACGCGTCGTCTCCTGCCGCACGCCGTGGCGCAGCATCCACATGGACAAGCGCACCTTCTTCGCCCAGGGCCACATGCGGCGCGCGGCGAGGGCGTAGAGGCTGAGCTGGAGGCTGGAGTCCAGCTCCTCGCGGGTGAAGAGCTGGTGGTTGGACTTATAATCCATGACGTGGATTGTCTCGGCGTCGACCCAGTCCACACGGTCGATGAAGCCCAGGACGGTGAAGGGGCCCACCGGCAGGCGGAACTCCTTCTCCACGGCGAGGATGTTGCGGGAGTCCACGCGGCCCTGCTGTCGGACGAAGTCCTGGAGGATACCGAGGCCCTGCTGGAAGAGGTCCAGGCCGGAGAGCCCCGAGGCGGCCCACTCTTCACGGTAGAGCTGGAGGGCGCGTGCCTCGGAGAGCGGGCCCGCGCACTCGGTGTCGATGGCTTCCTGGAGGAGCCGTTCGAGGACGGCGTGCAACGCCTTCCCGAAGCTCAACGGCACACCGGGCTCTGCGGTGTGTTTGTCGAGGTAGTGGAGCCGGTACGACAACGGGCAGGACTCGAAGCGGCTCAGCCGACTAAAGGAGAGGTGCTCATTCCTACGTGCGAGGGAGTTCACTGGACATGCCTCCATGTCCTGCCGAGGGCGACGGCAGCTACGTTGCTCTTGGGAATTCCAAGGTGTCGGGCAATCTGTCTGTACGAACGACCGCCCGCACGCAGTGCTCGAATCGTCTGAACAATGGTGTCGTTCAGCTTGGCGTTGGGGTGCCGCTCTCCTCGTACCATTCGCTCTGGTTGCGACTGAGATGCAAGTCGTCCTTTCCGAGCCGCATCCCTCATGTTCTCGGCGTGTGTTCCCAAGAAGAGGTGGGACGGATTGCAGCATCGTCGGTTGTCGCAGCGGTGGAGGACATAGAGTCCTTCCGGAATAGGACCGTTGCTGAGCGCCCACGCCAGGCGGTGGCTGTAGCCAATTCCGTCGGCCTGTCGTCCGAGGCCGATAACCCCATAGCCTGTATGAGAAATAGCGGCTTGCCAGAGCCAGCAGTCGTTCTCGTGAGCCTTGGCGACCTTTGACCAGAAGCGCTCGTCGAGTGGCTTCAGCTTTCTCCTCACGGTGTCGCCTCCGTTGGACGCGGTGTTGCGCTGTCAGCGACAGGCTCCACTGCTGCGCTCTTTTGGAAGCTCATGACGCGCGAGCCCGGGAAGGCAGACAGGACGCGCACCAGGGTGGCGGCATGCTCCGGAGTGAGCTCCTTCCGGGCCTGGCCGGTGTAGGCCGGGACGAGCCACACCTCGCCGTAGGTTTCGGAGCGGAAGCACACCTCGGCGCCGAGGGCCTTGAAGCTGGCGATGTCCTCGTCCGTGAGTCCGCGCAGGACCTCCGCAGCCAGCTCTTTCACACCGGGAGGCGGGACTGGTGTCGCGGGCTTGGCGGCGGGGGCCAGGGCGGGCTTCTTCGAGCCAGCCTCGGTCAGCGGATGTCCGAACAAGTCCACCGCAGCCGGGGTGGACTTCGCCGGAGGCGCAGGGGAAGGGCGTGCGACTTCTTCACTAGGAGCACGGGGCTGCCGATTCACCTTCAGCCACTCGGTGCAGGTGCCCACGCTGGGCAGCGTGCATCCCCCGCCAGCCCGGTAGTGCAGGCAGTGCTTGCCCTCGCCGCGGACGTACGCTTCGCACGTCACGCCTGGCGGACGATGCTGTGCGGCGGTGGGCTGGAGGTAGTGAGTAAGGGCCATGCGCGGATGTCGGCGGCGCGTGTTTGCCGATACATCCTAAAAGCACCCCCTCCCTCCGTTTCCGGACAGGATTTCTTTTTGCCCGATTTCTTTTTTGATTTTCCGGGGCGAATGACATGCGGCCATAAGGCAGAGCAAAGGCCTCCGGCGCGATTTCGGGGACATGCCGTCACCGGGTGGCAGAAAGGTGGCAGCCGGTGGCAGGCGCTTTTTGAAAGACTGCCACGAAATTCCCCAGTGAAATCAGCGGAGTGGCAGTGGTGGCAATGGTGGCAGTGTTTTTTTGGGTAATGCACCCTAGGGAGAGTGAGACTTCGGTTCCCCTATTGAATAGTGCCATTCAAATATGCGCGCGCCCGCTACGTAGGGGTACCCGAAAAAAGACTGCCACCACTGCCACCAAGAGATAAGTTATTGAAATAAAAGAAGAAAAAGGTGGCAGATGGTACTGCCACCCACCTGCCACCTCTGCCACCTTCTAAACTTTGAGTGAAGGTGTTGTGGCTGATTGTGAAGAGGCAGGCGAGGCGTGGCTGGACGCGGCAGGGCCAATGCCTGTGAATGGCTGTAGGACGGCCGGAAACGGCCTCCACGCGCGTTGAAGCGGGCTGAGAGCTGCCCAGGTCGGGGCGAAGGCCTTCCTCGGCACCTGCGCCCTGTCAGGGGGCTGTCGCTTCCCACCGTGAGGGGCGCAGCCCCCGACTACGGCCAGGCGCTCCCGTGACGCGACGGCGATGATACGGAGAGAGAACGTGTTTCACTTGGCGCGCGTCCGGCTGCGTGGACGGACCCCGAGCGCCAACATACGGGCATGGAAGTCGCAGAAGGCGCGCGGCAGTGCCGCCGCCTTCAATGCAGCCGGCTTGGATATCCCCACTGGAAAAGTCGGATGCGACGGGAGCGCCGTTGAATGCGTGACTGTCTGGGTATTGGGAGTTTGGGAGGGGGCTTGAGACATGAAAAACAAGTATCACCCTGAAGTGCAGAGGGGGCGTCGGCGGTATGGGAGGAGTGGGCGCGCGTTTTCTTCACGCCGTCACGCTTCCGTCACGCCCAGGATGCACGCTGTCGCACGTATTCCTTGAGGCCTTGTCGCGGCGCGGTGTCGTCCTTGGGCTGTGAAGGGAAGCTGCGTGAATTACGGTTTCAGCACGATGTGCTGCTTTGTTGTGAGCGGCTCGGCCCTGATGCCGAAGCGGTGTGTCGTCCGGATAGGACTGGGCCTGCGCCGTGAAAGCCGCGTCTTGGCCCTCCTGGGCACGCCGCGCTCCCGTTGTCATGTCCCCAGTCGGAAGGGGGGGGCGCCCGTTACCGTAGTGGGGCCGCTGGGGCTCGGGTGCATGTAGCGCCCTGTTCTTTCTCTGAAATACGCGCCGCAGCCACGAGGCTCCCACCGAAGGCGGGGCCGCCTCGGAGGTGCTGGCGCCATTCCCTCAAGCGGGGCTCGGCCTTGTCTCCTCTCTCACCCGGCACCTCCCGCGCGCCGAGCGCAGGGCCGGGACGGCATGCACCTGTGAGTCGTAGCTGGGATGCTCTCCATCAAGAGCTTGGCGTGGCCCTCCGGACGGCCGAGGCGCAGCGCGCCTATCGCCTGGTGCGACGCAACTGGGAGGCGCTCGCCGACTTCGAGCAGCCGGAGGCCCTTGTTTCATTTCTCACCGCGCGTGAAGGTGAGTCTCACGTCAAGGATGGCTTGCTCGCGGGGCTCGTCGTCATGGTTCAGACGGGGGCCGCTGCCAGCTTCTTCGTGGCCCTGTTGTGGCTGAGCCTGTGGCCCGGGTTGGACAGCGTGTATCGCCGGTGTCTCAGGCGAACGGAGCAACCGCCCGCGGAGGTGGTGTCCTCGGTGGCCGTGTCCTTCATGGCCCTCGTGGCACGCGTCAATCTGTCAGGCGTCCACCGCGTGGCGGGGACACTCGTGCGCGGGACGGAGCGCGACGTCCTCAAAACCTGGCGAAAGGAGCTGCTGGAGCAGCGTCGCCGCGCACGCCTTGAGTCGCTGACGGACGTGGAGGCCGGGGCGCCCTCGGTGCCGTGGCTCACTCCCTTCGTCTCGCGAGCCCGCTCCTTCAACGCCGAGGTGGAGGAGCTGCGCGCGTGGCTCCTCCCGCTGATGGGGGAGGATACGGACCTGGTGGTGTCCCTCGTCCTTCGCGAAGAGGACGCTGTCGAGGTGGCAGCGAGCCTTGGGTTGTCGCCCGAAACGGCGCGCAAGCGCGTCCGGCGGGCCTTGGCTCGCCTGCGGAAAATGAAGAATAAAATCCCCGAAAAAGATTTCTTGTCCCGAAACGGCGGGTGGGGGTGCTTTTTAGAGTTTGTGGATTCTGAAACAACCGAGAGGGCGCCGGGAGGGAGCGGCTGAGGGGAGTCACGAATCGTATGTCCCCTGCGCGCGCCGCCTGACTTTGGGGGAGTAACGGGGCCGCCCGCGCCCCAATCCAATCCTGCTTCGACACACCCTGTCCGCCTCCAGCGGACGGCAACGCCCCTGTATTGCCTACAGCCTGGAAGGACTGAATGAAGACAGCCGCGCGAAACAACTTCGAGCACGATGAAACATTCGTGCGCTTCTTCGCTCGCATCGACGGACACCGCCTGCGGGTGGTGGGCCGGGGCGACGCAAGGCCGGAGGCGGAGGGACGCGCCGCGTGTCTCTGCTGCGAGTGCGCCGACGCGCAGGCCAACGACTACGTCCGCATGCCGGGCCTCTTCCGCCGCTGGGAGATTCAGCACGTCGTCGACAGCGAGGCGGACTTCAACGTCGAACCGGCGGGCTGCACCGCGGACGGCACCGAGTTGTTCTCGGTGTACCGGCGCGAGCGCCACGCCTCCACCACGCACCGCCAGAAGGAGGAGTGAAGCACCATGACCAGCAACATGTGGGAGCAGACGGCCGCGATGGCCAAGCAGCACGAGCAGCAGGGCGGCGCCTGGCTGAAGCTGGCGAACGACGGGGACACCGCCGTCGTCGTCTTCCTCGGGGAGCCGCACCCGCGCGAGGTGGTCTTCCTCGACAACAAGTTCGTCCCCTTCGACGAGAAGCTGAAGGCCCAGGGGCAGAAGCCCTCGCTGCGCGTGGCCCTCAACGTCGCCGTCTACGGGACGCGCGAGGTGAAGGTGATGGAGCAGGCCGTCACCTTCTTCAACACGCTGATGGAGCTCAGGGCGAAGTACGGCCTGGAGAAGTGGGCCTTCGAGGTGAAGCGCCGCGGGGCCGCGAAGGACACGAAGACGACGTACTCCATCCTCCCGGACCGGCAGCTCACCACAGAGGAGATGGCAGCCTTCCAGGCGTTGCAGCAGCACGACTTGCCGAAGCTGTACGCGGCGGAGGCGGAGAGCGCGGCGAGCAGCGCGGCGCCCGCGGGCGCTCCCAGCGCGAAGGCGAACGAGCCCATCGACGTGAAGCTGGCGCAAGGAATCGCCGCTGCCCTGAAGGCTCTGCCGCGCGAGGCGGTGGACAGGTTCCTTCAGAAGTTCGCCGTGCAGCGCATCCGCGACTTGCCGGCGTCGAAGGGGGAGCTGGCGCGCGCCTTCGTCGACTCCCTGGTGGCCCAGTACTCCGCGGAGAGCGTCGCGGACGTGGATCCCTTCGGGCCGTGAGCCCGCCCCGCTGAAGTCGGTTGCCGTAGCCATGCGCGAAGGGGGCCTGCTGCGTGCCCCCGACGCGCCTCACTGAGGACGACAAGAATGGTGGAAGACTTCTCCGAAATGCGCGGGGACGGGGGACGTGTTGTCTCTCGCATCCAGGACTCCAGCGTGAGGGACGCGCCGTCCGCGCCTGCGCGCGACACGAGCATGGGCACGCGGACGTTGCGCGTGCGCGTGGATGCCGGGCTGCGGCTCGCGGTGGGCGACGTGCCGCCGAAGATGGGGGAGGCCCTCTGCCGGGCGCTCTCCCTTCCCAACCCCGCCTATTTGAAGCTCGTGCGGCTGCGCAAGCGACCCGGGGCGGAGCCCCAGACGCTGTACTTCTTCCGCCAGCAGGAGCGGGAGCTGGTGTTGCCACGCGGGGCCATTCACCTGCTGCGCCGGGCCGCGGACGAGGCGGACCTGACGCTGTCCTTCGAGGACGCGCGGGTGCTGCCGTCCAAGCGCCTGGCGAAGCTGCCGGTGGTGCCGCTGCGCGACTACCAAGCCGAGGCCGTGGAGCGCCTGGCGAAGGCCACCCAGGGGATGGCGGTGCTCCCATGCGGGGCAGGGAAGAGCGTCCTCGCCGTGGGGGCCATCGCACGGCTCCGCACGCCGACGCTCATCCTCGTCCACACGTTGGACCTGGCCGAGCAGTGGCGAGAGCACGTGCGCGAGCGCCTGGGTATGGAGGCGGGCCTCGTGGGCGCGGGGGAAGAGGAGGTGCGGCCCGTCACCGTGGCCGTCGTCCAGTCCCTGGCCCGGTGGGACGAGGCGAAGCTCGACGCCTTTCTCCAGGGCTTCGGACTGCTCGTCCTCGACGAGGCCCACCACATCGCCGCCAGCGCCTTCCACCGAATCGTGGACCGCTGCCCCGCGCGCTACCGGCTGGGGCTGACGGCGACGCCGGAGAGGGAGGACGGGCTGACGCCGCTCTTGCGCCTGTACCTGGGAGCGCCCTTGGCCGTCGTGAAGCACGAGGACCTCGTCGCGCGCGGCGTGCTGGTGGTGCCCGAGGTGCGCGCCGTGGAGACGGCCTTCGACTTCCCCTACTTCGGCGCCGCGGACTACGCGCCCATGCTGGAGGCGCTGGCGGAGGACAAGGCGCGCAATGACCTCGTCCTCGGTGCCGTGGCCCGCGAAGCGTGGGCAGGCCACCTGTGCCTCGTTCTCACGGGGCGGGTAGACCACTGCGAACTGCTCGCGCATCGGCTCTCAGCCGCCGGCCTATCGGCTGCCGCGTTGACGAGCGAGGTGCCGCGCGAAGCGCGCAAGGCCCTGCTGGACCAGGCCCGTGCCGGGCGCGTCCGTGTGCTGGTGGCCACCAGCCTGGCGGACGAGGGTCTCGACTTGCCGCGCCTCTCGCGAGTCTTCCTGGCGTACCCCGGCCGTGCGCGCGGACGCACCGTCCAGCGGCTCGGACGGCTCATGCGCCCCCATCCGGAGAAGAAGAGCGCCGTCCTCATCGACTTCGTCGACGGGAAGGTGCCGCTGCTCCGGCGCCACCACGCGGAGCGCCGCCAGCAGTACGCCACGGTGCTGGGAGTGGCCAGCGCCGGCAACACACCTTGAACCGATGCAGGGAGTGAGCACCTTCGATGACGACACCTTCTGACACCACTCCAAGCACTCCCAATTCCGACGACATTCGCGCCACCTGGCGGTGGCTGGCGCACGCACAGCACGGTGTGAGCGAAGTCCGTGTCATCCGTCCAGGTGGCGGTGGCATCGTCGGCCTGGGCTTCTTCGACGACGAGGAGGCCTTCGTCGCGACCTGCGTCGAGGCCAACGCCGCCGGCAACGTGTACGTGGGCATCCAGCCGCGCCCCCGGCGCCTGCTGGAGCTGGCCCCCAACGTCCTCCGTCCGTTGAGGACGGGGGCGGGCAGCAAGGACATCGAGGTGGTGACGGCCACGGTGGTGGACCTGGACCCCGTGCGCCCCAAGGACACGGCCAGCACCGAGGACGAACTCTCGCTGACGCTTCAGGTGGCGAATGCCGCCGCGGCCTGGTGTGAAGGGCAGGGACTCGTCCGGCCGCGGCTGATGATGAGCGGCAACGGGGCGCAGCTCTGGTTCGCCTTGCCACCGCAGTTGCTGGAGGGCGAGAGCCACGAGCGCGTGCAGGCGGGCCTGAAGGACTTCGAGGCCGAGGTGCGCACCCGCTTCGCCTCCGAGCGCGTGCGTGTGGACTCCATCCACGACGTGGCCCGCATCATCAAGGTGGTGGGCACCGTCGCCCGGAAGGGAGCTGGGACTGCGGAGCGGCCTCACCGAGCAGCGCGGGCGCTGGCCGACTTCGAGCGTGTGGAGGATCCGCAGCTCGTCGAGCGCTTGCAGAGGGCGCCTGCGCAACAGGCGGCGAATGCGGCGCGTCCTGCCCAGGTGGCGCTGCCTCTGGCTCCCTCCACCTCGGCGCCGCAGGGGACGGTGAAGGCCCGCCGGACGGAAGCAGGGGAGTACGACTGGGCGCAGCCTGTGGAGATGTGCGGCCCGGTGCAGCGCCTGTGGCAGGAGGGCGCGGAGGACCGGAGCGTCGCCATCTTCAACATGGTGCGCTTCTTCGCGCACAAGCAGCTCGGCCTCGATGAAATCACCGAGCTTGTCCTCGAGTACGACAGGCGCGGCCTGGGGAAGCTGAAGGGCCGGGACGGCGCGGGCTACATCCGCAAGGCCTACGAGAAGGTGATGGCCACCGCCCGCGAGGATGGCGGCGTGGCGCCGCCCTGCCACTCCCTCCAGGGCATGGGCTACTGCCGCGTCAACCGCGAGCCGGACGTGCGCTGCGAGCTCTACGACGTCGTCTTCGACATCGAGGCGGCTGTGGCGCGCCTGGCCACGGTGCCGGCCCAGGATGTGGAGTACCGACTCAAGCCGATTCTGGAGGCGATTGCCCACCGTCCGCCGTCCGCGCAGGAGAAGTACCTGGGCCTGCTGGAGGTGCGCACGGGCCTGGCCGCTCAGAAGCTTCGGCTGTCCATGGCTCGCGCCGTGCGCACTTCAGGAGCGGGAGAGGGCGCGGAGGGCGCGGACTCCAAGGGCGGGGGGAAGAGCAGCAGCGGCGACGACACCATCGACGGCGAGGTGTTCGAGGACGCGTACTGCTACTACACGGTGACGCAGCGCGGAGACGCGAAGGCGATTTCCTCCTTCACCTTCACGCCCAGCGCCGTCGTGGAAACCGAGGAGGGGGAGGTGTTCCTCGGAGACATCCGCACGGACAAGGGCACCTGCATGGAAGGGGCGCGGCTGCCGAGGCGGGCCTTCAACTCGCGCAAGGAGCTGCTGCACCACCTGCCCTCCGTCCACACGCAGTGGACGGGCAGCGACAACAACGTGCAGGGCCTGCTGCGCGTGGTGGCGCGGCGTGCGGTGCCGCGGCTGCCGGGCACCAGCGTCCTGGGGGACTTCAAGCAGGGGGCGCACCACGTGTGGGTGGCACCCGGATGCACCATTGGGAAGGAGGGCTTTGTCTCCCCGTCGCCCGTGGCGTACCTGCCCAATGGGGCGTCACTCGAGTCGCGTGTCCGCTACGAGGCCA
>NZ_JABXEM010000287.1:0-13724 GCF_013372595.1 Myxococcus sp. AM011 | reverse complement strand
GCGCGTGCACTGGCCCGGGGGGAGGTCCGAGGGACCTGGGCGGGACGAGAGGTGGCGACCTGCCAGGCCCTGCATTGTGGCTTCTCGGAACACTGTCACCCGGCCCCTTCCGCGTGCTAAGCGGCGGGCACCATGCCGAACGTCGTCGTCATCGGAGCGCAGTGGGGAGATGAGGGTAAGGGCAAGGTCGTCGACCTCCTTACCGAGCATGCCCAGTTGGTCGTCCGCTTCCAGGGCGGCAATAACGCGGGCCATACGCTGGTGGTGAACGGTCAGAAGACCGTCCTGCACCTGATTCCCTCGGGCATCCTCCACCCGGGCAAGACGTGTGTCATTGGCAACGGAGTGGTGGTGGACCCCGCGGTGCTCGTGGGCGAAATCGATGCGCTCAAGGCGCGCGGTTTCCTCAAGGAGGACTCGCAGCTCCTCATCTCCGACAATGCCCACGTCATCTTCCCGTGGCACAAGCTGCTGGACAGCTTCCGCGAGAAGGCTCGGGGAGACAGCGCCATTGGCACCACCGGCCGCGGTATCGGCCCGTCCTATGAGGACAAGGTCGCGCGCCGGGGCATCCGCATGCGCGACCTGCTCAACCCGGAGCGGCTGCGCAAGCGCATCGAGGAGCGGTTGCCGCAGGCGCTCGAGGAGCTGAAGGAGCTGTGCGCGAAGGCGGGCGTCCCCGTGCCCCAGCTCGAGGTGCCGCAGGTGCTGGCCGAGTTCTCCGGCCTGGGCGAGCGGCTCAAGCCCTACGTGCACGACGCCTCGCTGTTCCTCGCGGAGCAGGTGCGCAAGGGCGCGCGCATCCTCTTCGAGGGCGCGCAGGGCACGCTGCTCGACGTGGACCACGGCACCTATCCCTTCGTCACGTCGTCGAACTGCGTGGCCGGCAATGCCGCGGTGGGCTCGGGCCTGGGGCCCACGGCCATCGACAAGGTGATGGGCATCAGCAAGGCCTACACCACGCGCGTGGGCGGCGGTCCGTTCCCCACGGAGCTGACCGACGCGATTGGCGACCAGCTGCGCAAGGTGGGTGACGAGTTCGGCGCGACGACGGGTCGTCCTCGCCGCTGCGGCTGGCTGGATGGCGTGGTGCTGCGCTACGCGGTGCGCGTCAACGGCCTGTGGGGCATCGCGCTCACCAAGCTCGACGTGCTCAGCGGGCTCAAGTCGCTGCAGCTCTGCAACGCGTACGACCTGGATGGCACGAAGGTGACCGAGCTGCCCGGTGACTACGAGGACCTGGCGCGCGTGAAGCCCATCTACGAGACGCTGCCCGGCTGGGACGAGAAGCTCGCGGGGGTGCGCAGCTTCGACGAGCTGCCGGGGAACGCGAAGCGCTACGTCCGACGGGTGGAGGAGATCAGCGGCGTGCCCGTGGTGTGCGTCTCCGTGGGCGCGGACCGCGGTGAGACGGTGTTGCTGCAGAACCCCTTCCGGAGCTGAGGCTGGGAAGCGCACCCTCGGAGGAAACTTCCCACCGAGGGTGCGGGACCGCCGTGACGCCGTCCCTGGATTCTGCTACGGCAGCCAGGAGCCACCCCCTGGGGGACGTCATGGTTTTCGTGCGCAGGTCCGTCATCGCCCTGTCCGCGCTGTTGCTGCTCGGCGCAGCGGAGCCTTCCGAGCCCACCCGGGCCGCATTCGCTCGCGGCGAGTCGGCGCTCTCCGGCGGTCGTTTGGAGGAAGCCGCCGCCGCGTATCGCGAGTCGCTGTCCGCCACGCCGGGGTATGCACCGGCGCTCAATGGCCTGGGCAGCGTCCTGTTCCGCCAGGGCCAGTTGAAGGACGCCATCGCGCGCTTCACCGAGGCGACTGAAGCGGACCCCCAGCACAAGATGGCGTTCTTCAACCTGGGCTATGCCGCGCGCAAGGCCGGGGATGCCGCCACCGCGGCGCGAGCGTACGCGCGCTACGTGCAGCTCGAGCCCGACGATGCGGACGGCTACTACGGGCTGGCGGAGAGTCACCGGCAGCTCGGTGACAAGGCCCAGGCGATTGCCGCGTATCAGGGCTACATCGTCCGCGAGCGGCGTCCCTCCGAGCAGATCTGGGTGCAGAAGGCGCGAGGCCACCTGAAGGCCCTGGGCGGACAGCCCCTGTCGGCGAACGAGGTGGCACGTCCAGCAGTGGGCGCGGAGTCTTCGAACGGAGCGCTGCGGGAGAAGGGCGCGACTCCGAGCGCCATGCCCGTGGCGGGTGCCTCGCAGCCGGGCGCGGGACAGGCGGGAACACTGGCCAGCGAGACTCCCGCGGGAACGGCCTCGTCGGTGGGCAACGCGCCGCAGGTGGGCAGCGCGGCTCCAGCGGGAACGGCCTCGTCGGTGGGCAACGCGCCGCAGGTGGGCAGCGCGGCTCCAGCGGGAACGGCCTCGTCGGGAGGCAATGCCTCGCAGGTAGGCAGCGCGGCCCCTGCGGGAACGGCCTCGTCGGGTGGCGGCGCCTCACCGCCGGAGAGCTTCGCCCAGGCGGGAAGTGCCTCGCAGACGGGGAGCGCGCAGCAGGAGCCGTTGCCCTTCCCCTCGACGCGCGCGGCCTCGGACGTCTCGCAGGAGCGCACGTCGAATCCGGCGCTGGCCGCCGCGCGCATCCGCGATGGCGACGCGTTGATGAAGGAGCGCCGCTACCGTGAGGCGGCCTTCGCCTTCCTGGATGCCTCGCACGCGGACGCGGGCCACGTGGAGGCCCTCTTCAAGCTGGGCAACGCGCTGGCCGTGCTGGGCTACTACGGGCAGGCGGTGGAGAAGTGGGAGACGGCGACGCGGCTCACGCAGGACACCGCCATCCGGCAGAGCGCGCAGGACAACATCACCCGGGCTCGCGCGAAGCTGGCCCAGGTGGGCGCTTCGCCGCAGGCGGCGGGGCAGGCTCCTGGCTCGGGTCCTGTCGCGGACCCGACACGTGCCCAGGCCCGACGCGCCTACGAGCAGGGAGTGCAGCGCATCGGCGCGAGGGACTTCGCCACCGCGCTGACGCATCTCACGCTGGCCATCCAATTGGAGCCCATGCTGGCGGTCGCGTACACGGCGCGAGGCAGCGCGAACATCGGCCTGCGTCGCTACGCGGAGGCCGCGGCGGACTACCAGTTCGCGCTGGAGCTGGAGCCCCAGTCCGCCTCGCCTCTTTACGGACTGGCCGAGTCCTACCGCGCCCTCGGTCGCAACGCCGAGGCCCGTGGTCTCTACGAGCGCTACGCCGCCTCGTCCGCCGCGGATGTCCGTGTCCAGCTCCAGGAGGAATCTCGACAGAAGGCCACGAAGCTGCGTTGACCGGCTGGCAGGCGGGCACCGGGGCAGGTGGATCCTGTCAGTCCCAGGCACTAATTTATCGCCATGGCCGGGCGCGACGCTGGGATGGACGATCGGCAGTTTTTTCGCCCCCGCCGGGGCCTGGCAGCCGCGATGGCGGTGGCTGGCCTGCTCTGGGTGGCGGTGCTGCTCTACCTCTTCAAGTTCGAAGGGGTCCCACTGAAGACCTTCCTCTCAGCGGGCTTCTTCATCCTCTTCTTCGGCGTCTCGCTCACCTACTACGCGCGAACGCTCATCGTCGTGGATGCCCGGGGCATCACCTACCGCGGCATGGTGCGCACGCGGCGGTTCTCCTTCTCGGATATCCGCAACGTGGACGTCCTGCCAGGGCCCGTCACCGTCTACGCGATTCGTGGACAGTGGGGATTCGTACACTTCACGAGCTTCTTCCGGCACCACCAGACGCTTGCCCGGATTCTCGTCGAACGTGCCGGACTGGGGCCGATGCCGGGCTGACCTATCCGGTCGCCAGCACGTAGGTGACGAGCAGTCCCGCCAGCGCGGCCACGCTCCCCAGGCCGATGAGCCACCACTCCGGGAGCACACGGCGCGCGGTGGGCCGAGCCTCCGAGAGCCCCGCCCCTTCTCCTCCGGATGTCGGAACCTCGACGATTCCCTCCGAGTTGGGAGGGGCTCCAGGAGGCACGGGCTCGGCGATCGGCTCGGGCGCGGGGGCCAGCTCCTCCAGAGGCGCCTGGAAGCGCAGGAGCGTGCGGCCCAGCTCCACGACATCGCCGTCGGCCAGGGGCACCGGCTCTGTCACCCGCTGACCGTTGACGAAGACGCCGTTGGGGCTGCCGAGGTCCTCCAGCGTGAAGCCGCCATCGTCGTGGAGGACGCACGCATGGCTGCGTGAGACGGCCCTGTCTCTCAGGCGCAGCGTGGCCTCCTGTCCGCGACCCAGCTTCGTGCGGGACTCCGCGAGCGCGTGGGTGCGGCCCACATCCAGTCCCGTCAGGCAGGTGAGGGTGGCGGCGCGAGAGGGAGCCGGGGCCTCGAGTCCCGTGAGCAGCCCCTTGAGCATGGCGACCGTGCCCAGTCCGCGCTCCACGCGCGCTTCGGGCAGCACGCTCAGGAGCATCGTGTCGGGAAGGCCCAGCACCTCGCCGGGCAGCACCAGTCGCGAGACACCGGGCGGGACGAGCACGCCATTGACGGTGAAGGTCCGCGTGGCCTCCACCATGAGCCGGGGCCCTTCGATGCGCAGGGTCAGCAGGTGGGGAGGAAGGGCCTCCAGGCGGATGTGGTCATCGGGACCGCCTCCCAACAGGTGATGTCCTTCGGGCAACTCGAAGGGCGTGGTGGTGCCCAGGTGTTGGAATTCGAAGCGCATGGCCCGCCGTGGAGCAACGCGCGGACCCGCACGGCGCACAAGGAATCGCGCGCTTACCGTGGGCGAGCGTCCGGGACGGCGTCAGTCCATCCCCAGCGTGAGACGCACCCCGCCGCGAGACGCGCCCCGCTGAAGACTTCACGCGGCGGAGGCGAGCGCCGGCCCTCCGGAGGGAAGCCGCGTGCCGGGATACACCGCCACGCCCGAGCCATCCGCGACGAACGCCGACGCGGGTGCCCCGCGCAGGACGGACGTGAAGCGGTCACCATAGAGGCTCGCCACGTCGCACTCGAAGGCCACGTCCTCCGCCTGCCACACGGACCAGCGCGGGTGCTCCACGCGGTACTCCGCGCAGCCGCCGTCGCGTTGAGGCGTGTAGCCCCAGTAGTGCTCGGTGATGAACTCTTCTTGCGAGCCAGGGGCGCTTTCGATGGGCGTGCCGCGCGTGCGTGCCGAGAGCCGATGCCAGCGGCCCTCGTGCTTCCAGGCGTATTCGAGCCGACCCGGAGTGCCCTGCTCGGCGCCCTCCATCTCCACGACGTGCCGCATGGGCAGCGCGAGATAGGGCTCGTTGTAGACGACACGCGCCACGGTGGCGATGGCCCACCGAGGCACCAGCTCTCGCACGAAGGCCACGCCGCGCCGCCAGCCTTCGGGGCCGAGGTGCCGCACGTAGAAGCGCAGGTTCACCTCGTCGAAGTCCCGGTGGAAGGGCACCGCGAGTCCCCGCACGCGGGTGTCGAGGAAGCGGAAGCCCACCATGCTGGCGAAGGCCTTCCCGTTCCACGTATCCAGCTCCGTGCCGCGCGGCACGAGCGGCGCGAGCACCTTCGGGTCCACCTCGTAGTTGAGCATCACGAGGTACCGCCACGTGGCCGTGAGGAAGGGTCGCATGCTCCCTTCGTAGTGCGCTCCACGCCGCGCTGTCCCGCTCCGCGCGGCCTTGCTTGAACCCGGGCTTACTGGATTCGGAAGCCGATGTTCTGTGGGAGGGAGAACATGTAGAGGGTCGCCACCACCATCATCACCGTGGCCAGGGCGAGGAGGGAGATATTCAGCGACGGGTGGAGCAGCTTCGTCGACACGCCCGCGAAGAAGAGGACGGAGGCGAAGAGGACGACGCAGAAGGTGAAGTTGTCGCCGTTCTGGGTGGACTGTCGCCCACTCTCGAAGAACCGGGTGGCCTGCTCGGCCAGCTCCTTGCTCCGGGTGCCCGGGGCAGGGTGGTACTCGGGGCGGGTGAAGGGCGTTCCCTCTGGCGCCTCATCCGGACGGGTGGACTCCGCGCGCCAGGCCTCGAAGGCGGGCCGGAACTCCTCCCGGAAGCGTCGCTCGAAGAACTCGGTCCGTCGCGTGTCGTTGTCGTTCCACGCATCCGCCCAGCTCTTGAAGACGCTGGTGTCTATCTCCACCAGCAGGGCCATCTCGGTGGAGGCTCGCACCGACTCCGCGCGCAGCGCGTTGGCCTTGCTGTACTGGAAGGACTGCTCACCGCTCCACCGCGTCGACTGGTAGGCCGTCCAGGCGGAGCCGACGGTGGCGAGCGCCAGCAGCACCGTGGCCAGCAACTCCAGCACGTACTCCCGGCGCCGCTCGTGCTCGGGGCGGAGGTGGAGGAGCGCGTCGGCGATCTCCTTCCGAAGCTCGTGCGGAATCGTGGGAGGCGTGTCCGTAGCCATGGAGAGGCCCTCTTTCTCTCACGGGGATTGAGGTGTCGGCGCCGCGCGGAGCGGGGGCGTCGGAGGGAGCACGCGACGTCGCGACATGGGCGAAACCTCTCGTGAGGTGCTGAAGGGAAGATGGCGCGTGCGCCACGCGAATGGGACGCAGGGGGCTCGGCCGGGCGGGTGCGTGGAGGGCCGCCAGGGCTTCCCATGGCGAACGGGCCCACGCCCCACCGTGAAGTCGCTAGGATGCCCGCCGCCGATGCGCACCCCCATCACCGTCCTTCTCCTGACTCTCTCGTGCCTCGTGGTCGCGTGCCGCGATGAACAGGCGGGCCCCAAGCCGCGCCCGTCCCGTCTGCCCGAGCCCGCGAAGGCCCGCGTCCTGGACGCCGCGCCCGCGGACCTGACGTTCCGCAGCGGCGCCACGTTCGCGGGTGGCTCGGTGGTGTACCTGGGCTCGAAGGTGTCACCCCCGAACGCCGCCCCGGGCGAGCAGGTTCGCCTGGCGCATTACTTCCAGGCGCGACGACCGCCTCCGCAGGGCTATGGCTTCTTCGTCCACGTGGTCGACGTGGCGACGGGCGGGATGCTCGTCAACGCGGACCACGAGTTTCAGGACGGCGCGGCGCCGCTGGCCTCGTGGCCGGTGGACAAGGTCATCGAGGACGTCCACTCCATTCCGATGCCGCCCGTGCCCTCCCGGGCCATGCTCGGCTTCTGGAGGGGCGACGAGCGGCTGCCCGTGGATGACGCCGCCTCCCATGACGGCTCCCACCGGATGCTGGGTCCACAGCTCGGCGGCGCGCCTCCGGAGCTGCCCGAGTATGTCGTCCGCAAGGCGAGCGCCGCTCCCACGATTGATGGCGTGCTCGACGACGCGGTCTGGAAGGGGGCCACGCCCGTGGTGCTGCAGGGCAGCTTCGACGGGCGCCCGGTGAAGCTGCGCACCGAGGCGCGGCTCGCCTACGACGACGCGTTCCTCTACGTGGCCTTCGACTGCGAGGACCCCGACGTCTGGGGCACGCTGCGCAAGCGCGATGACCCCATCTACGAGCAGGAAGTGGTGGAGATCTTCCTCGACGCGAACGCGGACGGGCGCACGTACAACGAGCTCCAGGTGTCACCGCACAACGTCAACTTCGACGCGTACTTCCCCGCGCGACGGCAGGGGATGGACCTGTCCTGGGACTCGGGGATGACGTCGGCGGTGAAGGTCCGCGGAACGCTGGACGACGCGTCCGACAAGGACGACGGCTGGTCCGTGGAGATGCGGATTCCCTTCGCGAAGCTCGCCGAGGTGCCGAACGTGCCGCCGCGCCCCGGTGAGCGCTGGCGCTTCAATCTCTACCGGCTGGAGCACCACGGCCGGCGCACGGTGGAGGGACAGGCCTTCTCTCCCCTCTTCGTCGGCGACTTCCACGCGCTGCCGCGCTTCGCGTGGCTCACCTTCCAGTGAGGAACCGGCACCGCGCGCTCACGCGTGCGGGGTGATGTCCCATTGGGCATCCGCTACGGAGCGCTCCGAAGTGTCTCCCAGGAAGCGGAGGTAGCCTTGGAGCTCCAGCGTGTCGATGAGCTCCTCGGACTCCTGTTGGGAGTAGCCCTTCAGGTCCACGAGCAGATCTCTCATGAGGGACTTGCCGCGCAGGTAGCCCACGGGCTCCCCAGGGCCCAGCGCGTCCTTCAGGTCCGCCGTCAGTTGCCGCAGGTCGATGTCCTCGGGATTCATCGACTCAACGATGGGAATGATGCGCATCAACGGCAAGTCGCGCGGATTCCCCAGCCGGCTCGCGCGTCAGGTGAGGGACCAGCCGGACATCCCGACCGTCACTCTCCACCGTGACGGCGCCGTCGATGTCCGTCCGCCAACACTCGCTGCCCGCGGCCCGGTAGCGCGCCTCCACCTCCGGGTGGGGAAAGCCGAAGCGGTTGCGCCGGCCGACACAGAAGACGACGTGCCGGGGCTTGATGCGGTCCACCAGCGCCTGGGTGGAGGACGTGCGCGAGCCGTGGTGCGGCGCCTTCAGCACCGTCACCGGGTCCAGGGTGTCCGCCAGCAGCGCTTCGGCGTCATGCTCCATATCCCCAGGCAGCAGCACGGTGACGTCTCCATGCCGGACGCGCAGCACGACGCTGCGGTCGTTCACCCCTTCGAGCAGCTCGCGCTCCTCGGCCCCCGGTGGACCCAGCACCTCCAGCGTCGCCTCGCCCAGGCGCAGCGAGGGATGTCCGGCCTCCACTGTCTCGACGCTCGCGTCACGTGCCGCCGCGACCACCTGACGAGACAGCGGGCCGCCCTCGTCGCCGGCCGGCAGCCACAGCCGCGCGGTGGGTATCTCCTTCAGCGTGGAGATGAGCCCCAGCGCATGGTCCGGATGGGGATGGGACAGCACCGCCAGTTCCAGGTTGGAGATGTTCTGGTGCCGCAGATAGGGCAGGACGAAGCGCACGCCGGTGTCCGCGCCATTCGGTGAGCCGCCTCCATCCACGAGCGCGTGGTGTCCACGGGAGCTGAGCACCACGGCGTCGCCCTGGCCGACGGAGAGGAAGGTGACGCGCAGGCCCGGCTCGGGCGCGAGCCTGGGAACGAGGGCCGCCGCGACGAGCGCCACGGGAGCAAGCCATCCGCACGCGCGCCACCGACCCGAGCCCAGGGCCCACGTCAGCAGGCCGAAGGCATACAGCGCGGCCCAACCCCCGAGCGGAGGCACCTCCACGGAGGCCAGGGGCATGGCCGCGAATGCACGGGTGATCCACAGCAGCGCCTCCGACGCCCACGCTCCGGCCCACAGCACGGGAATCGCCAGCGGTGGCGCCACCACGAACAGCGCGGCCCCACCCGCCGCCAGGCCCGTGAGCAGTCCGCAGAGGGGCAGGGCGATGATGTTGGAGAGCAGTCCCGCCAGGCTCACCCGCCCGAAGGCCGAGGCCGCCACGGGCAGTCCCGAAAGCGTGGCGGCGGCGCTCGCGCACAAGGTCTGCGCCATGGTCTCTCGTCCCTGGCCCCAGAGTCGGGCCCAGCGGCGCGGCTCGCCTGGGTCCGGCTTCGCGAAGGGGAGGGCCCCGCGCAGGGCCGGCACGAGCAGCACCAGCCCGAGCACCGCGAGGAACGACAGCCGCAGCGACAGGTCCTCCACGCTGGACGGCGCCCACATCACCAGCACCAGCGCCGCCGCGGCCAGGCCATTCAGCCCATCCGCGCGCTTCCACCACGCCAACCCCAACAGCACCACCGTCGCCATCACCGCCGAGCGCACCGCCGGAGGCTGGCTACCGGTGAACAACACATAGGCCCAGACGAACGGCACCGCCGCGGGCGCCGCCACCCGCCGGGCATCCAGTTTCCGCCACCGCGCGCCGGCCCGCACCAGCAGCCGCCGCAACAGCGCGAGCGTCATCAAGGCGAGGGCCGCGACATGCAGGCCGCTCACGCTCAGTACGTGCGCGAGGCCCGCCCGGGAGAAGGCCTCCTCCCACTCCGCATCCAGCTCCGCGCGCCGCCCCGCCGCCAGCGTGAGGAAGAGGGCCGCGGAGTCCCGCGAGGGGGCCACGCGGTGGGTGGCCTCGGCCAGTCGCTCCCGCGTGTCCTCCATCGACCACCGCCACGTCGTCGCCCGGGACAGCACCAGCACGCGTCCGGCGTCCGCCACCCCGGTGAAGGCCACGCCCTGCCGACGACGGACGGACGTGAAGTCCTTCTCTCCGGGATTGGCGGCGGGCGTGTCTGGCGTCAGTCGAACGCGGGCCCTGAGGCGCTGGCCGGCGAGCAACGGCGGCGGAGCTCCGCGAAGCGTCAGGTTCAGCTTGAAGCGAGCGCTCTCGAGCGTCCCGTCCTCGGGCCCCGCACGCGCCACCACCAGCCGCACCCGGGTGGCTTCATCCAGGCGGTCGACCCGCTCGGCTTCGCCCTCCACCACGGCCTCGCCGCCCCTCGACAGGGACTGCGGGACTTGGACCCGGGATTCCCACCGAGCGAGCCCGGCTCCAGCCATCCAGAGTGCGCCCAGCACCGCCAGATGGGAACCAGGCAGCCGGGCGAGCGCCAGGCCGATTGCTCCCAGCAAAACCCCGCACACCAGAAATAGCTCGGCCGGGCCGTCCGTTCCGGGAGACCAGAGAGCGCCTAGCAGCAAGCTCAACGCAGGAAAGAAAAGAGGACGCGTCCCCAGGTCGCGCCACGCGTAACGATCCACCCGCCACCCCGTCCAACACCGTCCGTCACGCCGGCTCGTACACCGAGCGATACCGCGTACGAAAACCGACAACGTAGTCGGGCGCGTCCTGGGTGGTCAAGGCGATATCGTTGCCCGTGGATGTGGTTTGTGGTAGTAGTGCCCGGCTTGGTGATGGAAGGCCGGGAGCGAGTCTTTCAAGGAGGCAGTTAGTGCAGACCAGCTTCAAGACTGGTGACAAGGCGGTTTATCCGGGCCAGGGCGTCGGTGAGGTGATGGGTATCGAGCACACCGAAGTGGCCGGTCAGCGCCAGTCCTTCTACGTGCTGCGCATCCTGGAGAACGGGATGCGGATCATGATCCCGATCAACAAGGTCGGATCGGTCGGCCTCCGGGAGATCATCAGCGAGGAGGACGTCAAGCAGGTCTACTCCATCCTCAAGGAGAAGGACATCTCGGTCGACTCCACGACCTGGAACCGGCGCTACCGGGAGTACATGGAGAAGATCAAGACGGGCTCCGTCTTTGAGATCGCCGAAGTGCTGCGCGACCTGTACTTGCTGAAGGGTGACAAGGACCTGTCCTTTGGCGAGCGGAAGATGCTCGACACGGCGCGTTCGCTGCTCATCAAGGAGCTGTCGCTGGCCAAGGACTGCACCGAGGAAGAGATCGAGTCGGACCTGAAGAAGATCTTCAATCTCGCCTGAGCGTCACGGGCTCCAGCCCGAGACTCCAGCCCCGGGTTCCCTCGTAGGGAGTCCGGGGCTTCGTCTTTTCACGTCATGAACGAGTCGCCTTCCTCTTCCCGGGTCCAGTCCGAGCGGGACGCACGCATCGCCGAGCTCGAGTCGCGGCTCGCGCGGCGCCGCGTGGGTGTCAGGCCGCTCGCGTCCGTGGTCGGCATCCTGGTGAGCCTGGCGCTGCTGGTGATGCAGCGGCGGGAGCTGGCGTACTTCTTCTCCTCGTCGGTGCCCCTGACGTTGGGAGTGGAGGGGGACTACCGCTTCGACGCGCTCGCCTCCAATCGCTACGCGCAGGTGCACGGAGTTCCCACGGCGCGCGGCGCCTACGAGCAGGACGGAGGCGCGCTGCTCGTGCTGGTGGGCTTGCGGGAGTCCCCCTTCGTCGTGCGCCGGCCCGCCTTGCCGGGCGAGGAGTGGGTGCCCGGACGGCCGCCGCCTCCGCCCGATTCGCGGCCCTTCGGCATCCGGGGGCGCCTGCTGCCGGAAGAGGACGCGCCGCGCTACCGCGATGCGCTCGCGTTGCTGCGAGGCATGGGTGAAGTGCAGCCTCATGAAGGCAGGCTGTGGCTGCTCATCGAAGGCGAGCGGCCGGGCGAGGACCGTGGACGGATTCTGACCTGTCTGGCGCTGCTCGCCTTCGCCGTGCTCAACGCGGTGCTGCTCTACAAGTCGCTCAAGGGCCCTGCTGGAGCCGCCTGAGTCCCTCGGTGGCCCTGCGGTTGCCCGAGTCGTACTTGAGGGCCTGCTCGAAGTCCGAGCGGGCCGCGTCCGGCTGCTGGGCCTTGAGGTGGTCCGCGCCCGAGCGCACGTACAGCGTCGACAGTTGCGTGCGCAGTTGGGGCCCCAGTCGGCTCCATCCCTTGGACAGCTCCTGGTCGACTTTGACGGCGACGGTGAGATGGGAGATGGCGCGAATCGTGTCGCCCTTCGCCAGCGCCTTGCGTGCCTCGCTGCCCGCGGAGTCGAAGCGGACGAGCTGGGCGTGCAGGGCGGTGAAGCGACCGGACTTCGCCATCTCCATCGCGGACGTCACGTCGCCCGCTTCATAGAGCCGAAGGACTTCCGTTTCGGACGCGGGGCCCAAGGGCTTGCTGTCGCGGACCTTCGTGTTCGTGACGATCTTCTCGGCGGCCGCGGCGTCGTCATCGGACAGGGGCTGGAACGCGGCCACTTCTTCCGTTGACTCGCGGCTCCCACGCACGGGAGCGCGGACCGCGCCCGTGGCCAGGTCCCTGGCGCTGAGGCTCGCGGTCGAAGTGGAGGTGTCTGGCTGCGTCGCTCGTGCGGCCAGCGCCGTCGGACGCGGTTCCGAGGGCGCGGTGGACGTGTCGGTCCGTGGAGCGCGCGTGGCGCCAGCGGCGATGTCCCGAGCACTCAGGTTCGCGGAGGAGTCGGTCTGCGCCCCGCGCCCTGTAGCGCCAGTGGAGATGTCCCGTGCACTCAGGTTCGTGGAGGAGTCGGTCTGCGCCCCGCGCCCAGCGGCGATGTCCCGCGCCCCGACGCCCGTGTTCGTCTGTCCCGGTCGTCCTGCCGCACCCGTGGCCAGGTCCCTGGCACTCAGCCCCGTCGTGCCGCCTTGCGACGTGCTGACCTTTCGGACGATCCGTGAGTCGTCGCTTCCCGACCCGGTCGCCTGCGCTTTGTCGTCCCGGGTGGCGGTACGCGGTTCAGCGCGTTCGTCGCCGCTTCTCCGAGTCCCCGCCGGCGTCTCGCCGACACGGGGTTCGCCAGTCTGCGCGCGGTCCGTGGCGGTCCCATTGGGACGCGCATTGCCCGTGTCGACAAGAAGGGGGCGATCATCATCCGCAACGAGCTTCTCCGACGGCGAGGCCTGTCCCCGCGTGGACGACGAGCCAGTCGTGCGCCCCGTCTCGTCGGGGGCCACCGTCCGATTCGAGCTGAGTCCCACCGCGAGCACGGTGATGAGCGCCGCGACGGTGGAGCCCAGTCCCGCGGCGACGAGCCCCACGCCCCAGGGACCCAGGCCGCGCTTGCTCGGAATCGGCTCGGAGATGGCTCCGCTCAGGGCGGGGATGCCGGCGGCGGGCGTGCCGCCAGGGCCGCGCAGCCGCAGCATCGCGTTGCCCAGGGTGATCTCATCACCCGACATCACCTCGACCTCGGTGGTGACGCGGTTGCGGTTGAGGAAGGTGCCGTTCTGGCTGCCCAGGTCCTTGATGAAGACCTGGTCGGCCTGCCGGGTGATCTGCGCATGGCGCCGGCTGATGGAGGGATGCTGGAGCCGCAGGTCCGACGAGGACGAGCGCCCCAGGACCAACGGCCCCTGCTGCACGGGCACGAGCTGGCCCGCGCCGGGGCCGCGCTCGACGTAGAGGAAGGCCGGAGGGTGGCCGGGGTTCGAATACTCGCGTCCCCAGTCGAACCGGCCGGACAGCTCCCGGTCGTTCTTCTCCCGTCCCTTGCCGCCACTCTTCGAGCGTCCCTTGCGCGAGCCCGCTGGGAACTGGGGCACGCGTTGGGGGCGGGGGTCGTCGGCCTGGAGG
>NZ_JABXEM010000286.1:0-13781 GCF_013372595.1 Myxococcus sp. AM011 | reverse complement strand
AAGGGGTCTTCCAGGGCGGCGAGCAGGCGGTCCACCTCCGAGAAGTCGCCCTCCTGGGCGCGGATGATGGCGGCCTGCGCCATCCAGTTGCGCAGCACGTACCGCGGATTGACGCGCTCCATCCGCGAGCGCCGTCCCCAGATTCCTCGTACCCAGTGACGCACGCCCGGGCCTCGCGGGCCGGGCAGAAAGGCAGCCGCAGATGGCATTCGGAACCGCGGAAGACCCCGGGCTCTCCATCACCCCTCACATCGACTCGGTGGACTACCCGTCGACGCGGGAGGAGCTCGTGGAGTCCGCCGAGGATGGCGGGGCCACCGTCGACATCATCAACGTCCTCAAGTGCCTGCCGAGCAGCGAGTACGCGTCGCGCGAGGCGGTGATGCGAGACCTGGCGGAGGCGGCGCGGCGCTTCTCCCAGGGCGGGCTCCCCGATGATGACGGCGTGCGGCGGGACAGGCGCAACATCGGGCGGGACTTGATGGAGAACGCGCCCGACGGCAGCACGCGTCACCCCTGAGGGACGGACCTTGGAATCGAGGAAGCGCTCGCGGGCGCTGGCCGTTTCTGCCAGCGTTCGCGGGCGCATGCGTCCAGGACTCCTGCTGAGCTGTCTCGTGCTGTCGCTGACATCCGCTTGTCGGAAGCCGTCCCCGCTGCGGGTGCCCGTGCCCACGGTGACGCCCCGGGTGCGCGTGACGTTCCAACCCCCGGTCGACCGGGTCCTCACGGAGTCCCAGCGCGGCGTCCGCGTCGTCGAGAAGGCCGGCGGCGTGGTGCGCGAGGAGGCGGAGCTGACCACCGAGTCCCGCTTCACCCCGAACGAGGGCGGCTGGCTGCTCACGCAGTCGGTGACGCACGCGAAGCAGTCGCGCGCCGGAGTGGAGGTGGAGGGCTGGGTGGACGACGTGCTCCTGCGCTTCGCGCTGCGGCTGCGACTGGCGGCGGATGGCACCTTCGTGAAGCTGGTGGCTCCCGAGGCCGCGGCGGAGGCGGTGCGACAGTCGGTGCCTGCGGGCGTGGACGCGAAGCCGCTGTTGCGCTTCTTCGGCGCGGAGGCGCTGGAGAACCGCACGCGGCGCGAGTGGGAGGCGAAGTTCGGCGGCCTGTTCCAGCGCCATCTGTCGGAGGGGCAACGCACCTGGGCGGTGGACTGGCTGCCAGCAGGCGACACTCAGGTGGCGTATGTGCTGGAGCGCACCGTGCAGGGGACTCGGGACACGGAGTACGGTGACGCGGTGGTGCTGAGCCTTCGGTGCCTGGACACGGTGCCGGAGGATGCGCCGGATGATTTGTCGGATGCGTGGGTGGCGGCGGGGCGGCCGGAGCTGACGCCGGGCGTGACGTGCCAGGGTGAGCAGGTGGTGGCGTACGGCCGCTTCGTGCCGGTGAGCCGCGAGCTCACGGTGAAGGCGCGGGTGGACGGGGCGGCGTGGACGGTGACGATGGAATCGCGAGCACAGGGGCTTCAAGAGGAGGCGCGATGAGCTGGGAAGAGAACCTCATCAGGGACGAAGCGGGCGTGGAGCGCGTGGTGAAGAGCGCTCGGCGGGTGGCGGTGCTGGGCATCAAGACGGAGCAGCAGTCGGGGCAGCCCGCCTTCTACGTGCCGGACTATCTGGCGAGCGCGGGCGTGGAGGTGGTGCCCGTGCCCGTCTACTACCCGGACGTGACGCACATCCTCGGCAAGCCGGTGTTCCGCAGGGTGGCGGACGTGCCGGGCGAGGTGGACCTGGTGGACGTCTTCCGACGGCCGCAGGACATCGACGCGCACGTGGAGGACCTCATCGCCAAGAAGCCGAAGGCGGTGTGGTTCCAGACCGGCATCCGCAACGACGCGGCGGCGGAGAAGCTGGCGCGAGCGGGCATCCAGGTGGTGCAGGACCGCTGCCTGATGGTGGACCACCGGCGCTACGGCGGGCGCTGAAGGCCGAGCGCGCCCGCGAGGGTCAGCTCACCACTGCGCCTGGGCGAATGGCACCGGCGGCCGGGCCAGGGAGACGGCGGCGGACAGGCGCGCCTGGTCCAGGGCGTCGAAGCCGCGCTCCATGGTGGTGGGCGTCACCGGGGGCAGGTTGGAGACGACGACGTAGACGGGAATCTGCCGGCCCTCCAGCACGGTGAGCTGGAGGCGGAAGTGGTCCCTTCGCAGCGCGGCCGAGCCCGCCGCGAGCCCCTGCGCGTACGCCATGGGCCCTCCCACCACCTTGCGCGTCTTGCTCGGCAGGAAGTGCACGAGGATGGCGTCCAAGTCCTTCCCCACGCTGCTGTCATGCAGCGACAGCGCGGGCGCCTTGTCGACGAGCCCGCCGTCCCAGTACAGGTTGCCCTCCAGCGGCACCGCGCGGAACAGGCCCGGGTACGCACAGGTGGCGTGGACGCGCGGGGCCAGCTCCCCCGTGGTGAACACCTCGTGGTTGCCCAGCGTCAGGTTCGCGCCGACGAGGAGCAGCGGGTGCGGCAGGTCCTCGAACGTCCTCGCGCCCAGCGTGTCCTCGAGCAGCCTGCGGAAGCGCGCGCCCTTGAGCAGGCCCGTGAGGCCGTGGCCGCTGGCGTCCGCGTTCATCACCGCGCCAATCGGGTCCGGGTCCCAGAAGTTGGCCCGCGTCTGGCGCAGCACCAGCTCCTCAATCGCGTGCACCGGCATGCCCGCCGCCGCGTAGGCAGCCACCATGCCGCCCGCGCTCGTCCCCGCGTACGCATGCGGCTTGAGCCCCGAGCTCGCCAGCCCCTTGAGGAAGCCGGCGTGCCCGTAGAAGCCGAAGTAGCCCGCGGAGAGGACCAATCCGAACCGCTTGCCTTGGAGGAGCTGGTGCAGGGAGGGAGAAGCCATGTCCCACATCTACCACTGTCCGCCATGAAGCACGCGGTGCGTCGAAAGTCCGCTGGCCACCAGCGGGGCATCGACATATGTTGATGCGGCGATATGGAAGCCCTCTCCCAATCCTTCCGGGCCCTCGGAGACCCGACGCGGCTGCGCATCCTCCGGCTGGTGTCGGAGGCGCCGCTGAACGTGACGGAGCTGGTGTCGCTGGTGGGTGTGGCGCAGTCGTCGGTGTCGCACCACCTGGGGAAGCTCAAGGGGCTGGGGCTCATCCGCGAGGAGCGGCAGGCGGGCTTCAGCTACTACTCGCTGGCGCTGGAGGGGGATGACACCCGTTGGCCCCTCATCCGGCTGGCGCGAGAGGCCGAGGACGCGGCGGGTGATTCGGCGCGGCTGATGGACCTGCTTCGTGCGCGCGAGGACCGGCAGGCGCTCAACGAGCGGCTCCTGGAGCCGGGCCAGTCCTGGTTCCTGTGGGCGGGCGCGCTGGCGTCGCTCTTGCCGCCCCTGGACGTGGCGGACTTCGGCTGTGGCACAGGGGTGTTGAGCGTGGCCATTGCCCGCTGGGCGCGGCACGTGTGGGCCATCGACCAGAACGCGGAGGCGTTGGATCAGGCGCGCGCGCGGGCCGGGCGTGAGCAGGCCACCAACGTCACCTTCCTGTGCGAGGACCTGCAGCGGCTGTCGCTTGCGTCGGGGCGGATGGACCTCGTGGTGATTTCGCAGAGCCTCCACCACGTGGAGGACCCCGCCAGCGTGTTGGCGGAGGCGGCGCGGCTGCTCAGGCCGGGTGGCCGGTTGGTGTTGTTGGAGTTGATGCCGCACGAGGAGCGCTGGGTGGTGGAGCGGCTGGGCCACCGCCACCTGGGCTTCGAGCCGGCGCAGTTGGAGACGGCGCTGCGTGAGCGGGGCTTCGCGTCGCTCACCCGCGAGGCGCATGCCCGCGACGGTGCCAGCCCCTTTCGAGTCTTTCTGCTGACTGGAGTGAAGCCATCATGACGAGTCCCACTGCCCTTCCGCCCCCTTCTGGAGAGAACGGTCGCCGCGTGGAGGCCCTGCGCACCGCGATGCGTGAGCGCGTGCTGGTGCTGGACGGCGCCATGGGCACGCTGCTGCAGCAGCTGGACCTCAAGGCCGCGGACTTCGGCGGCGCCGAGTTCGAGGGCTGCAACGAGAACCTGGTCCTCACCCGGCCGGACATCATCCGGGACATCCACGCGCGCTACTTCGCGGCGGGCGCGGACGTGACGGAGACGGACAGCTTCGGCGGCACGCCGATTGTCCTCAACGAGTTCGGCCTGGGGCACAAGGCGCTCGAAATCAACGAGGCCTCCGCGCGACTGGCGCGTGAAGCCGCCGCCGAGGCCGAGGCGAAGGACGGGCGGATCCGCTGGGTGGCGGGCTCGGTGGGGCCCACCACCAAGGCCATCAGCGTCACCGGAGGCATCACCTTCGAGGAGCTGATAGAGAACTTCGCGGTGCAGGCCGAGGGCCTCGCGCTCGGCGGCTCCGACTACCTCCTGGTGGAGACGGCGCAGGACACGCGCAACATCAAGGCGGCGCTGCTGGGCATCGACCGCGCGTTCCGCAAGCTGGGCTACTCGTTGCCGGTGGCGGTGTCTGGCACCATCGAACCCATGGGGACGATGCTCGCGGGACAGAGCGTGGAGAGCCTGGCCGCGTCGCTGGAGCACGTGGAGTTGCTGTATCTGGGGCTCAACTGCGCCACGGGTCCGGACTTCATGACGGACCACCTGCGCTCGCTGGCGGCGCTGAGCTCGTTCCCGGTGTCGTGCGTGCCCAACGCGGGCCTGCCGGACGAGAACGGCAACTACCTGGAGACGCCGGAGATGCTCGCGCGCTCGCTCACGCGCTTCTGTGAGCAGGGCTGGCTCAACGTGGTGGGCGGTTGTTGCGGCACGCAGGAGGGCCACATCCGCGCGCTGTCCCAGGCGGTGAAGGGTCTGAAGCCGCGCTCGTCCCTGCCCAAGCCTCGCTCCACGCTG
Source organism: Myxococcus sp. AM011 (assembly GCF_013372595.1). Lineage (NCBI taxonomy): Bacteria > Pseudomonadati > Myxococcota > Myxococcia > Myxococcales > Myxococcaceae > Myxococcus > Myxococcus sp. AM011. The sequence goes on along the minus strand of NZ_JABXEM010000286.1, from coordinate 8,951 downwards.
TCCGGCGTGGACTACCTGGAGGTGACGGACGAATTGCGCCCGGTCATTGTCGGCGAGCGCACCAACGTCATCGGCAGCAAGAAGTTCAAGGAGCTCATCGTCGCGGGGCAGATAGAGGACGCCTCGGAGATTGCCCGCGCGCAGGTGAAGCGAGGCGCGCAGGTCATCGACATCTGCCTGGCGAATCCGGACCGGGAAGAGCTGGACGACATGCGCGAGTTCCTGGAGGTGGTCATCAAGAAGGTGCGCGTGCCCTTGATGATTGACTCCACCGACGAGCGCGTCATCGAGATGGCCCTGACGTACAGCCAGGGCAAGGCCATCATCAACTCCGTCAACCTGGAAGACGGAGAGGAGCGCTTCGAGAAGGTGGTGCCGCTGGCGCGACGCTTCGGCGCGGCGCTGGTGGTGGGCTGCATCGACGAGATTGGCATGGCCGTGACGCGCCAGCGAAAGCTGGAGGTCGCGGAGCGCTCGTTCGAGCTCTTGACGAAGAAGTACGGCATGAAGGCGGAGGACCTGTACTTCGACCCGCTCGTCTTCCCGTGCGCCTCTGGCGACGCTCAGTACACGGGCAGCGGCGTGGAGACGGTGGAGGGCGTGCGGCTCATCAAGCAGCGCTTCCCGCAGTGCCGCTCCGTGCTGGGCATCTCCAACGTGTCCTTCGGTCTGCCGACGGCGGGCCGCGAGGTGCTCAACTCCGTCTTCCTGTACCACTGCGTCCAGGCGGGCCTGGACATGGCGCTGGTCAACTCGGAGAAGCTGGAGCGGTACGCGTCCCTGCCCGAGGAGGAGCGGAAGCTCGCGGAGGACCTGCTCTACAACCGGGGCACGGACCCGGTGACGCCGTTCGCCGCGCACTTCCGCGAGCGCAAGCCCCCCAAGGCGCAGGTGAGCACGCTGCCGCTGGAGGAGCGGCTCCAGCGCTACATCATCGAGGGCTCGCGCGACGGGCTCTTCGCGGACCTGGAAGCGGCGATGGCGAAGTACGCGCCGCTGGAAATCATCAACGGGCCGTTGATGAAGGGCATGGACGAGGTGGGCCGGCTCTTCGCCGCCAACGAGCTGATTGTCGCGGAGGTGCTCCAGAGCGCCGAGTCGATGAAGGCGGCGGTGGGCTTCCTGGAGCCGCACATGAGCTCCGCCCAGGCGGCGATGCGCGGCAAGATTGTCCTGGCCACGGTGAAGGGTGACGTCCACGACATCGGGAAGAACCTGGTGGAGATCATCCTCGCCAACAACGGCTTCCACGTGGTGAACCTGGGCATCAAGGTGCCGCCCGAGCAGTTGGTGAAGGCGGTGCGTGAGCACAAGCCGGACATCGTCGGCCTGTCGGGACTCCTGGTGAAGAGCGCGCACCAGATGGTGGCCACGGCGGAGGACTTGAGGCGCGCGGGCGTGGACGTGCCGATTCTGGTGGGCGGCGCGGCGCTCAGCCGCAACTTCGTGGACCGCAACATCGCTCCGGCATACGGCGGCGGCACGGTGGCCTATGCGCAGGACGCGATGAGCGGCCTGGACCTGGCGAAGCAGATTGTCGACCCGTCCTCGCACGCGAAGCTGCGTGGTGAGCTGAGCGAGCGCCGCGTGAAGCTGGCGCAAGAGGTGAAGGAGCGTCCTCGCGTGGAGGCTCCGACGTCGCGTGCGCGCAGCGCGGAGATTCGCATCCTGGACACGGTGCCCTCCGCGCCGGACTGGGAGCGGCACGTGCTGACGAACACGCCGCTGGACCACATCTGGAAGTTCATCAACCCCGTCATGTTGTACGGCCGGCACCTGGGCCTGCGCTCGTCGTCGCGTGCACTGGGCACTCCGGCGGAGGCGGAGCTGGCGAAGACGGAGGAGGGGCGCAAGGCGCTGGCGCTGAAGGAGGCGGTGGAGGAGCTCAAGGGCATGCTGCGCGGCGGGCTGATGCAGGCGCGCGCGGTGTTCCAGTTCTTCAAGGCGGGCAGCGACGGCAACCGGGTGGTGCTCTTCGATGGGAGCACCGGCAAGGAAGCGGCGAGCTTCGAGTTCCCCCGGCAGGACCGAGAGGGCGGCCTGTGCCTGGCCGACTACCTGCGTCCGCTGGAGCGCGGCGTGCCCACGGACAACGTGGGGATGTTCGTGGTGACCGCGGGCTCGGGCATCCGTGAGCTGGCCGAGGGCCTCAAGGCCAAGGGCGAGTTCTTGAAGATGCACGCGGTGCAGGCGCTCGCGCTGGAGACGGCGGAGGGCTACGCGGAGCTGCTGCACACGCAGTTACGCAGCATGTGGGGCACGCCGGACAAGCCGGACATGACGATGCTGGAGCGCTTCCGCGCGGAGTACGCGGGCAAGCGCTACTCGTTCGGCTATCCCGCGTGTCCTCGACTGGAGGACCAGTCCAAGCTCTTCGTCGCGCTGCGCCCGGAGGACATCGGCGTGCAGCTCACCGACGGTTGCATGATGGAGCCGGAGGCGTCCGTGTCCGCCATCGTCTTCCACCATCCGCAGGCGTCGTACTTCTCCGTGACGTGAGAGGCGCGAGCGGCCCGGGAGGGAGTGCGGTTCCGTCCCGGGCATCGTTCTTTTCGTGATGTGAGCGGAGGTGCCGTGAGGCCGAGCGGCCTGGCTCGTCAGAACCGGCCGCCCAGGCTGAGCCCCGCTGTGAAGAGGTCTCCGTCATCCTCGGCGCCAGGGGCGAAGTCTCCGCCGCCCGCGAACACGCGATAGGTGGCGCGCGCCCCGGCCGTCACCCCGTTGTAGCGGTACTCAATCCCGGCGGTGAGTGGCACCTCGGCCAGGAAGGTGTCGTCGAACTGGCGCGCGTTGGCCTCCGACGTCGCGTCCAGGTAGGTGACGCCCACGCCCGCGCCCAGGAAGGGCTTCCAGCGCTCGCGCACGGTGGGCCCCATCTTGGCCAACGCTCCCACGTTGTGACGCCACAGTGTCGCGTTGTCGATGTCCGCGAAGCCATTGGCGGAGCCCTCGTAGCCCAACTCCAGGCCCACCGCGGGCAAGAGCTGCGCATCTGCCTGGAGCCCCAGGAACGTGCCCACGTCCGTCTCCGTACCCAGGTCGCCGGTGTAGGCCGTGACACCGCCTCGGACGGTGAGGCCGGGGGCGCCGAAGAACGGAGCCGGCTGCTGCTTGCGCGGCGAGTCCTCCTTCGCGAGGGAGGGGGCTGCCCAGCCCAGGGTCGCCAGCAGGGCACCTGTTCGCCAGATTGGAAGCAGCATGTCGGTTTCCTCCTCCTTCGGACGCCCCTGGGGGCCTCCGGCGAGGATGAGGTCGCCTCGTTCGGAGAAGGCCCGGCGCCCGGGGGAGCCCGAGGTGCCCCGCTGGCGGAGGGAGCGGGTAGACTCCCCGGCCATGAGCGCCCCGAACATCCGCCGAGCCGTCCAGTTGCTGCCCGCCTGTGCGACGACGGGCATTGGAAGCCTGCCCCATACGCAGGTGGAGCTGGGGCTCCAGGTCGCCCTGTCGATGGACATCCCGTTCCTCCCGCAGCTCCCCGTGGGAAAGCCCTCGGAGCTGATGATTCCAGCGGCGCTCGAGGGCCTGCCGGGCCTGCGCTTCGACGAGGAGGGCCTGTGCACCGTGGACCTGAAGGCCTGGGAGGAAGGGCGCGGCGAGTTCGAAGCGAAGCTGGACGCGGCCCTCGCAGCGGGGACGCTGGAGGCGTACGAGCCCACCCCCGAGGCCTGCCGCGCGTGGCGCCCGTTCCTATGGGAAGTGGAGCATCGCAAGCTGGCGTTCGCGAAGGCGCAGCTCGCGGGCCCGTTCACGGTGCGCTCGGTGGCTCGCACGGACTCGGGCCTGTCCGCACTGGAGGTGCCGGGGTTGGACCAGGTGATTTTCCGACTGGTGCTGGCGCGCTCGCTGGCGATGGTGAAGGCGCTGCGGCGCGCGGGCACCACGCCGCTGTTCTTCCTGGACGAGCCGGGGCTCTATGCCTTTCAGCGCATCAACCCGCGCCACCTGCTGGCGCTCCAGGAGCTGAAGTTGCTGGTGGTGGCGCTCCAGCGTGAAGGCGCGCTGGTGGGGCTGCACTGCTGCGGCAACACGGACTGGGCCGCGCTGCTGGACGTGCAGCCGGACCTGTTGTCGCTGGACGTGAGGCTGTCGCTCGACGCGATGCTGGAGGAGGGCGAGGCGCTGGAGCGCTACCTGAACTCTGGCGCGACGCTGAGCCTGGGCATCATCCCCACGGACCTGGCGTCGACGTACGAGGTGACGGAGCTGGCGGACTCGGTGGAGGCCTCGCTGAAGGCCGCGCTGCCTCGCGGCTTCACGTTCCCCCGGGCGGTGTCGACGGTGTTGCTGACGCCCGCGTGCGGATTGGCGATGCGCTCGGTGTTGGACGCGGAGCGAGTCCTCGCCGAGCTGAAGGTGGCGCAGCGGAGGCTGCGTGGAGCGCTCGAAGCCGAGCGCCCCGTGCTGCACTCGCCGCCTCCACACTGAGGGCGGTGTGACTACTGACGGCCGAGCTTCAGCTCACGTTCGGCCTGTTGCCAGTCCTGGTCGTGACTCCCGTGGTTGCCGCCGCGCGCCAGATAGATTTCATAGGCGCGCCGGGCAATCTGCTCATGCGGAATGGGGCCGCGTGAGGCCTTGGCGTCGTTGGAGTGTTCCGTGGGCTGCGTCGCCGTCTGCGGGGTCGGCTTGTGGGTACTGTTGCGAGCCATCGAGGCGCCTCCGGGAAAGGGCGCGCGAAGATTGAGCCTCGGTGGGTGCTCGCGAAAGCGACCCGGTGCGTCGGAGGTTGGCGACGCGACACGACGTGGCAGGCCGTGTCGCACGGTGGACAACCGGACCCACGCGTGACGTGGATGTGGCGTGACTCGCGAGGCCGAGCGAGCAGGCACGGCCCTACTTCAGCGCGGTCATCGCCGCGTCGAGCGCGCGCTGCATCGCGGTGCTCATTCCGAGCGTCGCCGCCTCGGAGGGCGTGCACCAGCGAAGCTCCTGGAACGCCGCCGAGCGGGTGGGGCGCAGCGGGCCCGAGACGCGATAGAGGCGCAGCGTGAGGTCGCGGTGGGTGAGCTGGCGCTTCACCGACCCCAGCATTGCCTCCAGCTTCACGCCCACCCCCAGCGCGGCGGTGAGGCGAAGCGTGGTCTCCGGCTCGGTGGCGTCCTCGTCCACCTCGACGGCGGGAAGCTCCCACAATCCGCCGAAGAGGCCGGAGTCCGCGCGCCGGGCGAACAGCAACGTGTCCGCGTGGGCCCAGACGGCGAGGGCCAGTGTCAGCTTCTTCGGCGCGGCGCGAATCTTGGCGGGAGGCAGCTCATCCACGCGGCCCTTGCGGAAGGCGACGCAGCCGGTGCGCACGGGGCACAGCAGGCACAGCGGGTTCTCCGGACGGCACGTCGTGGCGCCGTGCTCCATGAGGGCCTGGTTGAAGTCACCGGGCCTCTCTCCCTTGACCAGCAGGGTGGCGAGGTCCCAGAGCGTGGCCTCGCGCTCGCGGTCGCCGGGGAGGCCCTCGACTTCGAAGAGGCGCGACAGCACGCGAGCGACGTTGCCATCGACGAGCGGAGCTTCCTCCCCGAAGGCGATGGAGGCCACGGCGCCGGAGGTGTAGCGGCCGAAGCCGGGGAGGGTGAGCAACTCCTCGGCGGTGGAGGGCAGCTTGCCGCCAAAGCGCGACACCATCTCCTGGGCGGCGCGGTGCAGGTTGCGAGCGCGCGAGTAGTAGCCCAGGCCCTTCCAGCCAGAGAGCACGTCATCCAACGGCGCGGAGGCGAGGGCGAGCAGGGTGGGGAAGCGCTTGAGGAAGCGCTCCCAGTAAGGAATGACGGTGGCCACCTGCGTCTGCTGGAGCATGACCTCGCTCAGCCAGATGGCGTACGGGTCCTTCGTCCGGCGCCAGGGCAGGTCACGCTTGTTCCGGTCGTACCAATCCAGCAACGGCCCACGGACCGAGGCGAGGTGCGCGGCACTCGGAGTCACCGTGGGAACACGGGACGACACGGCGGTGCGCGGCGGGCGACCGCGCTTCGCACGGGGAGGCTCCATGGGAGGCGCCGCGTCGACGAGATCCGAGGACTTGTCGAGCGTGGCTCCAGGCGTGCGCGGCGGACGCCCCCGGCGGGGACGAACCGAGTCCTGCTCCGTCACGGGACCATTCGGGGTCGCCGCACCCAGGTCGAGCATCCCGAGCTGTGTCTGGACGACCGGAGTGGCGGCGCGCTTCGCGGGGCGACTGCGGGGACTCATGCGTCTTTCTTCACGGGGTTTGCCATGCGGTGGGCAACACGGTCGAACAGGCCGGGGACGAACCGGTTGGCCAGTACCATGACGCGGCCAGGGAGGGTGAGGATGGTGTCGCGCCGTCCGCGCACGCTCGCGCGCACCATCGAAGCGGCGACCTCCTCCGACGACATGGCCTTCAACGGAACGGCCTCCTGCGCCCAGCCCTCCGCGTTCAACCGGTGCTCGCGAAACTCGCTCTCGGTAAAGCCCGGGGACACGAGCAGCACGCGGATGCCCTCCGTCGCCAGCTCCGTGCGCAGCGACTCCGTCATCGCGTTCACCGCGGCCTTCGACGCGCAGTACCCGCCCAGCAGCGGCAACCCGCGATGTCCCAGCACGGAGCTGACATTCACCACCTGCGCCCCACGCCGTCCGCGCAAGAGCGGCAGCGCGGCGCGAGTCACCCGCCACAGCGCGAACACGTTCAGCTCGAAGACCTGCCGGAGCTGCTCCTCGCTGATGGACGCCAGCGGCCCGTAAAGGCCCTGGCCCGCGTTGTTCACCAGCACGTCCAGCCCACCGAAGGCGGCCCGCGTCCCACGCATGAGGTGCTCCACATCCTCGCTGCGTGTCACGTCGCACCGCACGGACAGTGCCCTGACGCCGAGTGACTCCACTTCACGGGCCGCGTCCTCCAGGCGCTCCAGCCGCCGGGCGGCGAGCACGATATTCGCCCCCGCCGCCGCGTAGGCCCGAGCCGCCGCGCGGCCGATGCCGCTGGAAGCTCCCGTGATGAGGACCACTCGCTCCTTGAAGGGTTGGCTCTTCATGGTGCCGGAGACCATACTCTTGGGGTAACCCACCCGGACTGTCATTCAACCTACCCCGAGGGCTCGTTTCCTCGCCTGTTCCCCTTCTGGTGGAGCGAGCGAACGCCTAGGATGCGCCGCTTCCATGCGGCGCCCCCCTCTCAGCAACGACTTCTCCTGGTCCAAGAGCCGCCACGAGAAGTTCTCCGAATGCCTGCGCTCCTACTACTTCTATTACTACCGCTCGTGGGGCGGCTGGGAGCCGGACGCGCCGAGGGACGTGCGGGAGCTGTACGTGCTGAAGAAGCTGGCCAACCGCTTCAGTTGGGCGGGCAGCATCGTGCACGAGCAGATCAAGGACGTGCTGCTGGACTGGCGCGCGGGGCGCACCGTCGACCCGGCCGCGGTGGAAGCGCGGGCCCGCAAGGTGATGCAGGACGACTTCCGCCACTCGCGCGGGAAGCTCTACTGGACGCAGAAGTACCGCAAGCCCTTCACCGGACTCGTCGAGCACGAGTACGGCGAGACGCTGGCCGACGAAGCCTGGAAGCAGAACTGGGAGACGGTGCGCGCGGCGCTGGCGTGGTTCTTCACGTCGCGCTGGCCCGTCATCGCCAAGGGCCTCAAGCCCGAGCAGTGGCTGGAGGTGGACGCGGGCTTCGACTTCGCCCACTTCACGCTGAACGGGCTGAAGGTGTTCGCCATCCCCGACTTCGCCTTCGTCGACGCGGACGGCACGCCCGTCGTGGTGGACTGGAAGACGGGCAAGTCGCGCGACGGCTATGACGAGCAGGTGCTCGGCTATGCGCTCTACGTGTCGCAGCGCTACCGCTTCCCGGTGGAGAAGGTGCGCGCGTCGCTGGTGTATCTCAACGAGGGCAAGGAGCACGACGTCCAGGTGGACCTGGGCGCCATGGAGTCCTTCCACCAGCACTTCGAGACGAGCGTGGCGAAGATGCGCGCGCTCTTGAAGGACCCCGCGACGAACACGCCGCTGGACGCGTCCGCCTTTCCAGTGTCGGAGTCCCTGTCGCCGTGCATGCGCTGCGTGTTCCGCCGTCCCTGCGGGCGCGAGGCCGCCGTGGTGGCGCAGCAGGCCGCGCCCCAGCAGGTGGCGTGAGGCGCTAGCGGGTGGAGGCCAGCCGGCGCACGACGACGCCGGCCGCGTTCATCCCGAAGCACGACGTGACGAAGGACACGCTGCCATCAATCTGCGTGCGGTGGTCGCACGTGTGGAAGTCGTTGTCGTTCGGGCACACGCAGAGGAAGCCATCGGTGGCGTCGTCGTAATTGAGGGCCACCGGCATGCGCCGCGCTTCGATGGAGTAGACGGCGGTGATGCCGGTGTGCCGGTCCGTCTCCACGCCGTACTTGCGCTTGAGCAGCTTGCGGATGTCCTTGGCGAACGGGTCCATGTGCGTCTCGGACAGGTCCTCCACGCGAATGGCAGTGGGGTCCAGTCGCGCGGCGGCGCCCATGGAGCTGACCACCGGAATGCCCAGCGACACGCAGCGGTGCAACAGGTGCAACTTCGCCTTCACGTTGTCGATGGCGTCGACGACGAAGTCGTACTGGCCGGCCTGGAGCATCTGCTCGGCGATTTCCTCGCGGTAGAACTCGCGCACCGCTTCGATGCGGGCCTCCGGGTTGATTTCCCGGCAGCGCTGCGCCATCAGCTCCGCCTTCGGCTTGCCCACGGCCTTCACCGTCGCGTGGAGCTGGCGGTTGGTGTTGGTGACGCATACGTCATCGTGGTCCACCAGCGTGAGGTGGCCGATGCCGCTGCGCACCAGGCCCTCGGCCGCGTAGCTGCCCACGCCGCCCAGGCCGAACACCACCACGCGCGCATTGGCCAGCCGCTCCATCGCCGTGTCGCCCAGCAGTCGACCCGTGCGGTCGAAGCGCCGGGACAGCTTGAAGGGACGGGCGAGCGAGCCTGTCGCCACATTCGGCGGGGTGGCGGGCTGGGGCTCGGGCTGAGGA
>NZ_JABXEM010000285.1:0-13834 GCF_013372595.1 Myxococcus sp. AM011 | reverse complement strand
GCCCCAGCCCGGCGCCGCGCTTCCGCAGGCCGACTACCTGGTCGTCACGTGGACCGTCGCGGAAGTCGAAGCCCTGGCGGACACCCTCACTCCGGGCGTCCGGCGCACCGCCTGGTACCCATACGACCGGAACTTCCAGAGCCACTACCAGCCGCTCATCCGCAAGTCGGCGCCCGCCCAGCGCGTGCAGCGCCTGGGAAGCTGGTTCCTCACCGACATCGGCGGCCGGCGGGTGCTGTGCTTCAAGTCGGAGCTGCACCTCAACCAGGACGGCGTGCGCACCGGCGTCGGCACCGCGACGCTGCCCGTGAAGGACTTGTTCCACCAGCTCCTGCGGGAGGTGAAGCCTCGCATGGTCATCACCGTGGGCACCGCGGGGGCGACCTTCGAGGACCACGAGCTGGGCGACGTCATCATCACCCGCGCCGCCCGCTTCCGCCTGTCCCAGGAGTTCCGCGAGGAGCCCTTCAACGACAAGACATATCGCTGCGAGTTCGACGTCCCCACCCGCTACTTCGCCGACGCGGAGCGGCTGATGGCCCAGCACGCGCCACAGCTCGGCGAGCCGGACTTCGGGCCTCCCACCAAGCGCTACGCCTTCAACGGCCCCCTGCTCCCGGGCCCACGCAACAACCCCGACATCAAGCTCGACGCCAGGGATATGCCCGCCTTCCACCCCATCCTCACCACCGACTTCTTCGAGTTCGGTACCTCGCGCAACGGCCTGGAAGCCGTCGGCGCGGGCGTGGAGATGGGAGACGCGGTGCTCGGCCTGGTGGCCCAGGAGCTGGGTAACACCGCACCCCTGTGGCTCGTCATCCGCAACGCCTCGGACCCTCAAATCAACGGAGACCTGCCGGCGGAGCCCAGCCGGCTCGACATGCAGGCGCACTGGGCCGTCTGGTACTACGAGGCCTACGGGTACTGGACCAGCGTCAATAGCGCGCTCGCCACCTGGGCGGTCATCGCCGGGCAGCCAGCGCCAGGGGTACGACACTGAAGGACCCGCAACTCCCGAGAAGACCTGGCGCGTAGGGCTGTAAGCTCCTCGCCCTATCCGCCAGGAGGAATCGAATGAAGGTCGGGACGTGGCTGGCCGCGCTGGGAGTCGTCTTCGCCGGCCTGGGCTGTGGTGGGTCCGATGGAGCAAACGGCGCGCAGGGCGGCCAGGGACTGCAAGGGCCTCAAGGCTCCGTCGGGCCTCCGGGCGCCCCTGGGCCGCAAGGCGCCCCTGGCCCGCTGGGCGCCGATGGGCCGCAAGGTCCCACAGGGCCGCAAGGCGTTGCTGGGCCGCAAGGCGCCCCTGGCCCGCAGGGTGTCGCCGGCCCGGAGGGTGCCGTTGGCCCACAAGGCCCCGTAGGCCCGAACTGGCAGGTGGGGATGGGGTTGGAGCTGAAGGACAACGTGCTGAGCCTGCCGTACGGGAGCGGTGCCAACGCGCCAGTGCCGAGCGGCGACCCGCGCCTCAGCGATGCGCGCCAGCCCCTGCCGGGCAGCGCCAACTACATCCAGAATGGCGTGCTCGCGCAGGAGGCCTCGTTCTCGCTGGCGGGGACGGGCACCACGCGAGGACGGATGACGACGCGGTCCGACGTGCTCGTCGACGCGACGACGGCCATCGCCACGCCCACGGCCCTGCTGAAGCTCCAGAACACGGCCTCGGACGGAGTGAACTGGACGGCGTTCCCGCTGCTCACCGTGGACTCGGCGGGCGGATTGCTGGCGCGAGGCGAGCAGGGCCAGGGCACGCTCCCGATGTCGGGCACAGGAACCCGCCTCATGTGGGCGCCCCACAAGGGAGCCTTCCGCGCGGGCCACGCCGAGACGCAATGGGACGACAGCGCCATCGGGCTGTTCTCCTGGGCGGGTGGCAACCTCTCCAGCGCCAGCGGGAGGGCGTCGTTCTCCATGGGTGAGAACTGCGTGGCGAGCGGCGGCTCCGCGGCGTGCATCGGCAACGGCAGCCTCGCCAGCGGTCCCGGCAGCGTGTCGATGGGCTTCTCGAACTCCGCGACGGGCACCTCGTCCACCGCCCTGGGTTTCTCGAGCATCGCCACCGGCACGGGAGCCATCGCGCTGGGGTATCGCGTCACGGCGAACTCCGACTACGGCATCGCGCTGGGCCAGCGGGTGTCGACGGATGGCCGCACCGGCTCGTTCATCTGGGGGGACCAGTCGAATAGCAACGTCGCCTCCAACACCGCCAACAACCAGTTCATGGTGCGCGCCGCGGGTGGCATCCGCCTGCGCAGCAGCGCCGACCTCACCACCGGTTGTGACCTGGCGGCGGGCAGCGGCGCGTTCAACTGCACGTCGGACCGGAACCAGAAGGAGGGCTTCCGGAACGTCGATGGCGAGCTGCTGCTGACCAAGGTCTCCGAGCTGCCCATCTCGACCTGGCGCTACAAGCAGGAGCAGACCGGCGTGCTGCACATGGGCCCCATGGCGCAGGACTTCCGGGCGGCCTTCGGCCTGGGCTCGGGCGACACGAGCATCGGCATGCTCGACATCGACGGGGTGAACCTGGCCGCCATCAAGGCGCTGGAGGCCCGCACCCGGGAGCTGCGCGAGAAGACCGCCGAGGTCGACACGCTCAAGGCCGAGCTGGCCGAGCTCAAGCGCGGCCTGTCCCGCCTGGAGGCCACCGTCAACGCGAAGGCCGCGCGGCCGTAGTCCCAGGCCCCAAACAGCAGGGCCTCCCGCGTTCCCACGGGAGGCCCTTGTCGATACCGGGTGTCGTTACACCGTGATTACTCGGCCTCGGGCACCACGGGAGGCTCTGGCGCATCGGCCACGTCCTCCAGCCGGTCCGCCGGAGGCAGCGGCGGCCGGGCCCGCAGACTCTCGGGCATGCGGGCCGGGTCATCCACGGGGCCAGGCACCGTCTCCAGCGGCGCCAGCTTCAGGGACGCCGCGCGCACCGTCGGCAGCGACTTCGTCAGCGTGAGGGTGTCGCGCACCGTGCCCGTGGAGGTGATGAGCCGCGCCGTCAGCGTGCCGCCATCCACCACCACGTCCATGAAGCCATACACCTGGTTGTCGCGCAGCGCCGTCCAGGAGGGCTGGCTGCCCGCGAAGGGCCGCAGCGTCGCGCCACCGCTGCCCACCACGACATAGGGAATGCCGCGCGTGCCAGACGCCGCCACGGCGTCACCCTTCATCGGCTTGCTGCGCTCGTAGTTGTGGTCATGCCCGGTGAGCACCAGGTCCACGCCGTACTTCTCGAAGAGCGGGCCGTACGTGCGGCGCATGGTGAGCTGGGAGCCGTGCTCGCCGCTGGACCAGGGCGGATGGTGGAAGAAGACGACCTTCCAAGGCAGCGCGCTGGCCGCCAGGTCCTGCTCCGCCCACGCCTTCTGCGCCGCCGCCGAGCACCGGTCCGCCGACGCCATGCCGATGGCGCAGTTGGAGTCGAGCGCGGTGAAGTGCACGTTGCCCCAGTCGAAGGAGTAGTAGCGCTCGCTCTTCGCCGGGTTGTTGGCGGGCAGGTAGAAGTTGTCCAGGTACGGCTGCCCCTGGTTCGTCACGTACTCGTGATTGCCCAGCGAGGGGAACACCGGCACCTCGCGCAGGAGCGTCCCCATGGGCTTGAACATGCGGTCCTGGAACTCCTGCTCGGTGCCGTCGGAGTAGGCGTTGTCCCCCAGCGCGACGAGGAACTCTCCGCGCCACTCGGGCTTGTTCATCATCGCCATCACCTTCGACTGCGCGGAGCCTCCGGTGCCGAAGTCGCCCATCGTGGTGAAACGCACGCGCTGCGTCCCCGGCGCGGACGCCGTGCGGAACGTCCTCAGGCCCGTGACGGAGCCACACGCCTCCACGCTGTAGCCATACGCGCGGCCCGGCTGCAGACCCGTCAGCACCACCGCGTGACGCCAGCCCGCGACGGTGGCCATCGCCGTGCGCGCCAGGAGCGAGCCCTCGCCGAAGCGGACGAACGGCGTGCAGGACGCGCTGGAGCGGAACGCGACGATGGCGCTCGTGGGCCCCACGCTCTGGAGGTACGGAAGGCGCGGCAACACCGGCCCGGAGTCCGCCGTGGGCGCGGGCGGCGCGGTCTGCTCACCACACGCACGGGCCTCGGCGATGGAGGCCCAGTCATTCACCGTGTTGCCATTCACGGTGATGCGCACGTAGCGGGCCTTGCGCGCGCTGAACGCATACGTCTGCGACAGGTTGTTCAACGCGCTGTCGGCCGCGTACGCCTGGGTGAAGGTGGTGCCATTCTCCGACGTGGAGAGGACGAAGTGGTTCTGTCGCTCGTTGCCCCGGTGCCACGCCACGGTGGTGCCCACCAGCGTCTGCGACGAGCCCAAATCCAACGTGAGAAACGCGCCCACGCCCGGGCCGCTCCAGCGCGTGTTCAGGTTGTCGTCCTGCGAGTTGGCCGCGACGCTGCCATCTCCGTCGTCACCACTGGCCACCACCGAGGCGGTGGTGAGCATGCGGCAGTCGGGCGCCGTCAGCGCGGCCTCGGAGCCCTGGAGCTCCGTCGTGGGGTTTTCGGGGGGAACAACAGCAGTGTCTACGGGTGTGAGCGGCTGTTCGTCGCAGCCAGCAACGGCGGCGAGCAGCGCACCCATGAAGCATGTGGTGAGAATCCTTCGGTCGCTCATGATGGGAGCCCAAACGGAACCCATCCGGCGACATTCCATTACTGGACACTCGCCCTTCCCTCCAGGCAGGAGGGCGGCCGAGCGCGAGCCATGTCTGGCAGGGCATGGACAGACGAAGGGCCTCCGCGCGTCCCGGGTGCGAGGGAGCGGGGAGGCCCTTGGAAGCCAGTCTGGCTTCAGACGGCGAGCGGCCTACTTCGCCGCTTCGAGCGCCTGGGCCAGGTCATCGATGAGGTCTCTCGAGTCCTCGATGCCGACGGACAGGCGGATGAAGCCATCGGCGATGCCGAGCTTCTCGCGCGTCTCCTTGGGCACGGAGGCGTGGGTCATGATGGCCGGGTGCTCGATGAGGGACTCGACGCCGCCGAGCGACTCGGCGCAGGCGAAGACCTTCACCGTCTTGAGGAAGGTGCGCGCCGCCTCCAGGCCGCCGTGGATGTCGAACGTCACCATGCCGCCGAAGCCCGTCATCTGCTGACGCGCGAGCGCGTGCTGCGGATGCGTCTCCAGGCCCGGGTAGGTGACCTTCTTCACCTTGGGGTGCGTGGCGAGGAACTGGGACACCTTCATCGCGTTCTCGGCGTGGCGGTCCATGCGGACATGGAGCGTCTTCACGCCGCGCAGCACGAGGAAGCTGTCGAAGGCGCCGGACACGCCGCCCACCGCGTTCTGGAGGAAGTACATCCGCTCGGCCACGTCATCGCGGCTGGTGCAGACGAAGCCGCCCACCACGTCGCTGTGTCCGTTGAGGTACTTGGTGGTGGAGTGCGCCACCACGTCGAAGCCGAGGTCCAGAGGCTTCTGGAAGTACGGCGTCATGAAGGTGTTGTCGGCGACAGCCAGGATGTTGTGCTTCTTGGCGACCTCGGCGATGCGCGCCAGGTCGATGAGCTTGAGCATCGGGTTGGTGGGGGTCTCCACCCACACCATCTTCGTCTTGGGCGTAATCGCCGCCTCGAAGGCACCCGGGGCGGACAGGTCGACGAAGGAGAAGTTCAGGCCGCAGCGCTTGTAGACCTTGTCGAAGAGGCGGAAGGTGCCGCCGTAGACGTCGTCGGAGACGATGACGTGGTCACCGTGATCCAACATGTGCATCAGCATGTCCGTGCCCGCGAGGCCGGAGGCGAAGGCGGCGCCGTACTTCGCGCCTTCCAGCGCGGCCAGACAGTCCTGGAGCGCCTTGCGGGTGGGATTCTGCGTCCGGCTGTACTCGTAGCCCTTGTGCTCCCCGGGCCCGTCCTGGACGTAGGTGGAGGTCAGGTAGACGGGGGTCATGATGGCGCCCGTCGTGGGGTCCGGCTCCTGACCGGCATGGATGGCGAGAGTGTCGAAGCGCATGGGCGGGGGAGTAACACAGCCCCCTTGGCCGCGCACCAGCCTCTGCCCTACTCGAACGTCCCGTGCCGTCCGGCCCCCTTCGCGAAGCGCGTGGCCCCGGCGATGGACTCCGACTCCAGCACCTTCACGCCCCCCACGAACTCCTGACGCAGCGCTTCCTCCAGGCCCAGGCCCCCCTGGGCGTAGGCGGAGGCGCGGTCCGCGTTCATGCAAGCCTGCGGAAACGCGGCCACTTCCCGAGCGAGCGCCTCGGCCGCCTCGCGAGCCTGCCCCCGAGGCACCACGCGGTTGACCAGTCCCATGGCCAGCGCCTCCTGGGCCGACACGGGGCGTCCGGTGAGGATGAGGTCCATGGCCCGGGACAGGCCGATGAGCCGGGGCAGCCGCACCGTGCCGCCGTCGATGAGCGGCACGCCCCAGCGCCGACAGAAGACGCCCAGCACCGCGTCCTCCTCCGCCACGCGCAAGTCGCACCACAGCGCCAGCTCCAGCCCACCCGCCACGGCATGGCCTGAAATCGCCGCGATGACGGGCTTGCTCAACATCATGCGCGACGGGCCCATCGGGCCATCTCCGTCGACTTGAAGCCGAGGCATCCGGCCCTCGGAGACGGCCTTGAGGTCCGCGCCCGCGCAGAAGGTGCCGCCGTCGCCGTGGAGGACTCCCACGCGTGCGTCGGGGTCGGCGTCGAAGGCGCGGAAGGCGTCCGCCAGGAGCCAGGCGGTGGCGCCGTCCACGGCATTGCGCACCTCGGGCCGCTGGAGGACGACGGTGGTGATGGGGCCGCTCTTCTCGACGCGCACGCTCATGGCGCAGAAGTCTTCCTTCCCCGGGCTCGTGCCGCAATCCTCACGCGGGTGCGGGCGCTTCGTCACTTGAAAGCCCCCGAGCGGCCTCACGGCGCTTGTCGTCCGTCCGCGAGTCGGGGATGAGTGGGGCCGAGATGGCTGACCCCAAAGAGAGTCATGGCAAGGACGCCCCCGGGACGACCGAGGCGGCGATGTTCGCCAACCGGCTGCGCAAGGGCGCGAAGCATTTCCGCAAGTGGGCCCAGGCCCGCGGGCTGACGGCCTTCCGCGTCTACGACAGGGACATCCCCGAGTACCCCTTCGCGGTGGACCTCTACGGCGACTGCATCCACGTCACCGAGTATCCCCATCGCCGCGCACTCAAGTCCGGCACGGCGGAGACGCAGCGCACGGACGTGCTCGCCGCGGTGACAGAGGTGCTGGAGGTCCCCGCCGAGCGCATCTTCGTCAAGACGCACACGCCCCAGCCGTGGGGCCGCGCGCAGTACGGCCGCGTGGGCCAAGGCAGCGGACGGCTCGTCGTCGAGGAGCGGGGCCTGAAGTTCTGGGTCAACCTGGGCGACTACCTGGACACCGGCCTCTTCATGGACCACCGCGACACCCGTCAGCGCGTGCGCGAGGAGGCCAAGGGCAAGCGCTTCCTCAACCTCTTCGCATACACCGGCGCGTTCACCGTGTACGCCGCCGCCGGTGGGGCCGCGAGCACGGTGACGGTGGACCTGTCCAACTCGTATCTGGACTGGGCCGAGGACAACCTGGACCTGAATGGGCTGGCGAGCTCACGCCACGAGCTCATCCGCGCGGACGCGAAGGCGTGGGTGGAGGCCCAGGCCCGAGGCCCCGAGCGCTATGACCTCATCGTCTGCGACCCGCCCTCCTTCTCCACCTCGAAGAAGATGACGGGCTCGTTCAACGTGCAGAGAGATCACCCGCGCCTGCTGGACGCACTCCGGGCACTGTTGTCACCCGGAGGCGTCCTCTACTTCTCCAACAACTTCCTCGGCTTCCAGCTCGACGACAAGGCGACGCGCGGCTGGAAGTCCGTGGAGGAGCTCACACCGGCCTCCATCCCCGAGGACTTCCAGCGCAAGGACATCCACCGCTGCTGGCGGATGGTGGCGCCCTGAGGACTTCCGGGCGCCACCAGGCGTGACGGACTACAGCCAGCAGACGTTGTCCTGGCAGCGCTCGCCGGCGGGGCACTCGCAGTTGGCCACGCACGACTTGCCGCTGCCCTGGTTCACCGTCTTGCACGCGCCGTCCTTGCACAGCTGTCCCGCGGGGCACTCGCAGTTGGCGCGGCACACCGTGGTGGTGCCCGCGTCAGGAGGAGTGGGAGGCGGAGGCGCGCGGCAGTAGCCGCTGGAGCACACCTGACCGGAGGGGCAGTCGCAGTTGGCCGCGCAGGTGGTGCCCGAGCCCGCGTCCGGAGGAGGAGGCGGCGGCGCGGGAGGACGGCAGTAGCCGCCGTTGCAGACCTGACCGGAGGGGCAGTCGCAGTTGGCCAGACACGTCTGGCCCGGGTCCGGCTCCGTGGAGCGGCACTGGCCGTTGGAGCAGACCTGGCCCGAGGGGCACTCGCAGTTGGCGCGGCACTCCCCGCCGTGGGGAATGGGCAGGCAGTAGCCAATCTGGCAGGACTGGTCCGAGGGGCACTGCGTGGTGGACTCGCACTGCGCACGGCACTGGCCGTCCACGCAGTCCTTCCCGCCCGAGCAGTCGCCCGCCGTGCGGCACGCGTTCGGATCCGGCGGACGCGGGCGGCACACTCCGAAGACACACGACTCGGTGTTGGAGCACTGCCCGTCCGTCACGCAGCCGCGGTGGCACTGGTTGTTGATGCAGTAGTTCCCCGTGCCGCAATCCGCGTTCACCTGGCACACGGGACCAGGACCGCCATCCATCGGAGGATGACCGCCGTCGGGCCACGAGCCGCCGTCCGGGCGAGAGCCACCGTCACCGGCATCCGGGCGGGGACCCGCGTCGGGTTTCGGACCGGCGTCACGCGGAGGAGGCTGGGAGGGGCCAGGGGTGCAGAAGCCGTCCTCGCACTTGCCACCGGAGGAGCACTCACCCGTGCGGGTGCAGGGCTGGTTGCAGACGGAGTTGATGCAGATCTGCGTCCCGGGGCAATCGAGCGAGCCGGAACACCGGTCCGGGTTCGTCCCCATGTCGCGACAGTAGCCAGAGCGGCAGTACTGGTCCGCGTCACAGTCGGCGTTGGTGGCGCAGTAGCAGAGGTCCTCGTCGTCCAGCCAACTGTCATCGTTCTCGCGGATGATGCAGCCTGAGAAAGCGAACAACAGCAGGAGCGGCGCCAGCAGGCCGCGTGCGGGGTGGTTCATGAGCGGGGACTCCGTGCTGCGGGGAACCGGTCCGGCCACCGGGTGGGTTGTCCGGTTTCACCCGCGTTCGTCTCCGCGCGGCAGACAGCTGATCAAAAATCTTTTTTGATCGGCGCACGTCGCTGCGGCGACCCAGGGGCACGGAGGTAGTGTGCTGGCCTGGACCTTTCACATGGACGGTGGGGCGCTCCTACAGGGGGGGACCTCATGGCGCGTCCCGGAGGGAGAGCGTCCGGTGATCTTCCGCGAAGCCCAGGCATTGGCGCCGGCCGCCTCGCCCGAGGAGCGCCCAGGACAGGGCCCTTCCTTACCTCCCACGTCCTCCGACGAGCCCCAGTTGCACCTGCTGGTGCGCCGGCTCCAGGAAGGCGACCTCACCGCCTTCGAGTGTCTCTATGAGCTGACCCGGGTGGACGCCGCGCGCACCTTGCGGCACCTGGTGGGCAACCGCGTGGACGTGGAGGACCTGCTCCAGGAGGTGTACCTGCGGCTGCTGACGGCGGTGAAGGGCTTCCGGGGCGAGTCGCGCTTCAAGACGTTCTTCTATCGGGTGTGCTCGAACGTGGCGCTGTCGCACCTGCGCTGGAAGCGGCGCAGACCGGAGGACTCCGTCGCGGAGCCGCCCGAGTGCGAATCCCCGGACGAGGACCCCGAGCGTGCCGCGCAGCGGCGGCAGGCGGCTCGGCTGGTGGAGGCGGCGCTGGAGAAGCTCAAGCCGAAGAAGCGAATCGTCTTCGTGTACTACGAGCTGTGCGGAATGAGCCCGGACGAAATCGCCGAGGCCGTGGGAAGCTCGCCCAACACCGTCCGCAGCCGCCTGCATCACGCGCGATTGGAGTTCAACGAGGCCATGCAGCGACTGCTCGCCACCCGCCGCCCCGGAGGCCCTCATGGCGCACCCTGAGGCGCGGGCACTGTGGGCGCTGGTGGCGAACGAGTTGAGCGCCGAGGAGACGGCGAGCACGCGCGCGCACCTGTCGAGCTGCGCCACGTGCACCGTCGAGTTGGAGCAGGTGCGGACCAGTCGAGAGATGCTGCACGAGGTCCGGAGCGTGGAGCCCCAGGTGAACTGGGACGCGGTGGGCGCGAAGCTGCGCGCCGAGGCCGCCGCGCGCATGGAGGCGAAGGCCTCGAGGATGCGGTGGCCGTGGAGCACGGCGACCCCGCGAGGCTCGGATGAAGCACGCCGGCCCGGAGCCCAGGAAGGGAAGTCCACGTCGGTCTGGCCGAACGTGAGCACGGCGACCGCGAGACGCACGCAGCGGTGGCCCTGGGCGCTCGCGGGCACCTGTGCCGTGGTGCTGGCGCTCTGGGTGTCCCGAGCGACGGTGGCACCGACGAGCACTCTGCCTCCTGAAGCAGTCCGCGCGGAACAGCCGGCTCCGACGCCCGAGGCAGCGGTGGCGATGGGCACGCCCACGACCACCGCCGAGCAGGAGTCGGCGCGAGCGGAGAGCACGACGGGCGCGATGATTCGGGAGCGCGGTGGCGCGGAGCAGGCCCTGCGCGCTGGAATGCGGTTGCGCTCGGGGACGGCGGTGAAGACTCCGTCGCGAGCCTCCGCGATGTTGCGGTTGCCGGACGCGAGCCGGGTGAGGTTGTCGGCGGACTCGGAGGTGGAGCTGTCTCGCGCGGAGGCGAGCGACGTGCACCTCACGGTGCGCCAGGGCCGGTTGTCGGTGCAGGCCTCGCACGCCGAGCGGCGCGGCTTCCGCGTGGACGTCGCGGGCCTGCGCGTGTCGGTGGTGGGCACGGTGTTCACCGTGGCGCGCACGCTCCTGGGCGCCTCGGTGGCGGTGTCCGAGGGCCGCGTCCGGGTAGAGATGGAAGGCCATCCCGCGCGGATGGTGGGCGCGGGCGAGCGCGTGGAGTTGTTCGAGGAGCAGGACGCGTTGTACCAGGCGCCCCTGTCCGTGCCGGACCGTGAGGCGCTCGAGGCCATGGACCCGCCCACCGAGTCCTCCACGCAGGAGGTGGGCCCGACGGTGCCCACGGGTGCGAGCACGCCTGAAGCGGCGCCCACCGTGGTGCCAGCCGTGGCCCATGTGCCCCAGACGCCGAGCACCGTGAAGCCCGCGCTCGCGAAGGAGCCGCTCAAGAAGGTGGAGAGCAAGTCGAACGTGGTGGCCGCCTCCCTGAAACCGCGACAGGAGAAGGCCCAGGCTCCGCCCATCACGCCACCGGGGACAGCTGAGAAGACTGCTGCTGAGCCCGCGTCACCGCCGCCGAGCCTCGTCGCCATGGCCACGCCCCCGGCGGCCACCAGGGCACGCACTCCCTCGGACCCGAGCCAGGAGTTCGCGCCCTACCCCGCGCCATCGGTGACGGAGACGCTGCCCGCGACGCCTCTTCCGGCGCCAGTGGTGACGGCCCCGTCTCCCGCGCCAACGCAGCCGGTGGAGGTGGCGGAGCATCCCGAGCCCAAGAAGAAGAAGGGAGGGCTCAGCCCCATGTCCCTCTTGTCGAAGGACGCGGATGAGCGGTTCCTCGGCTACGCGCGAATCCAGGAGGGGCCACGGACGTGTGAAAACTTCCTCGCGGGCCTGGAGGAAATCGCGGCCAAGAGCCCGCGCAAGGACCACCGCGAGCAGGCGCGCTACCTGCGCGCACGGTGCTTCGAGGCACGCCTCCAGGGACAGGACGCGAAGACGGAGTATCGCCAGTACCTGAACGACTTCCCGCGCGGTCGCTACGTGCGCGAGGCCGGCGCCGCGCTGCTGCCCTGAACGCTCGCCGTCACGGGCCTCGAATCACGAAGCCGGCGCCGCGCGGATTGATGCCCTGAGGGGTCTCATCGCTGATCTCGCGAGACCAACGCCGCGCTGCTGCATGAGCCCTTCTCGTCGCGCGCTGGGGCCGGCGCCGACGCATCAGCCCTCGGTCCCCGTGCGCTGCTGCTTCACCCGCTTCATCGGCTCCTGCGCACGGCCACGCTCCACCAGCACGCGCAGCACGGACTCCAGCGCGCGGATGCGAGTGCCCGCGCGCCCGGGCGCCCACGGGGGCACCTCCGGGCCGCCCAGCAGCTCCATCGCGTGCTCCACGCCCCCGGCCTTGCCCTCCAGCGCCCTCGCCGTGGCCAGCCGCACGTTCCTCGCGGGCCTGCGCTTCACACCGCCGCTCCACAGCAAATCGAGCGCGAACGTCGTCCACACCGCCAGCTCGTCCTCGGGCCGAAGGAAACGCTCGAACCGCTCCAGCGCCTGCGCCCGAGGCTCTCCCGCGCGCAGCACCTCTTCCGACAACTCCACATGCAGCGTGGTGCTGCGAGCCAGCGGCTGCTCGGGCGCGATGACGGCCTCGAAGCGCTCACCCGTGGACGGACGACACGCCACCATGTGCACCAGCTCCGCGGGAATGTCCGCGCCCGTCGGATGCGCATTCGCCTCGCCATAGAAGACGACGAGCTTCTCGAAGTCCTCCGCCACGGAGCGCAGCTCCTGCGGCGGCCGCCACGGGCCAAAGTGGATGCGGCGCCGGTTCGGCGACGTCCGGGTCGACTGCCGCCCCAACTGCGTGTCCACCATGTACTCGAACGCCTTCAACATCGTGTCGAAGCGCTCCGGCTCGCCCTCCAGCAGCCCCAGAATCTCCACCACCGCCTCGATGGTGGAGACGCAGTGGTCCGCGGGCTCCGCGCGGATGCGGTAGTTGCTCGGGCGGCGAGGCACGAAGCCGATGCGCGGCAGCCCGGCCAGCAGCGGGTTCCGGGAGACGACCTTCTTCGCCTGCGGCCACGTGCCATCCACCACGATGAGCGTCTTCGGCGGACGCGCGCGCGCCTGCTCCACCGAGATGGCGTCTTCACCCGGAAAGAGCACGGCGACGGAGTCGGGGTCCGCGGCCAGCTCCTCCAGCCGGGTGTGGCCGGTGAAGTCGACGCCGTGGTGAAGCTCGGAGTTGGCCAGCGCCAGGTGCGCCATGCGCGCGGTGCCAATGGCCACGCGGCGCTCACGCGGATGCTGGAGGAAGACGACGCGGGTGCGAGTGTCCAGCCGAGGGGGCAGTTGCGAGCAGTAGCAGGTGCTCTCGGGGCGATGGCAGCGAAGACAAAGGGAACGCACAGCCCGGCTTTACGGCACGGCCCGGGGCCGGGCAAGCACTGCCGGTGGAAGGGCACGCCACCAGCCAGGGAGCCGGGCGCTCCAGGGCCGTCCTGGAGGGAAGAAGGGCCCCACGGCGCCCTCCAGCCGGGGTACAGAAGCGTCCCGTGAACCTGCTGCTGCTCTTCGACGAGGACTTCCTTCCGGACGGCACCGCGCGCCTCACCGGCCGCCGCGCCCTGCACGCCCGCGAGGTGCTCCGCGCCGAGCCCGGCGAATCCCTGCGGGTCGGCCGCCTGGGCGGGCTCATCGGCACCGGCGAGGTGCTGGAGAACACCCCCGGCGTCCTCCACCTGCGCGTCACCCTCACGGAAGCCCCCCCGCCGCGCGCGGGCATCGACCTGCTGCTCGCCATCCCCCGGCCCAAGGCGCTCAAGAAGGTCCTCCCCGCCGTGGCCTCGCTGGGCGTGGACCGCATCGTCCTGGTCAACGCGGCCCGGGTGGAGAAGAGCTACTTCGACTCCAAGGTGCTCGACGGCGCCTTCGTGAAGGACTTGCTCCTCCAGGGCCTGGAGCAGGCCCGCGACACCCACCTGCCGGAGGTCCTCGTCCGGGAGCGCTTCCGCCCCTTCGTCGAGGACGAGCTCGACGCCGTCTTCCCCCCGGACGCCTGTCTCTTATAC
>NZ_JABXEM010000284.1:0-13875 GCF_013372595.1 Myxococcus sp. AM011 | reverse complement strand
ACGTGGATAAGGCGCTGGCGAGCGCGGCGCGCGGGGTGGAGGCGGAGCCGCCGGACTGTGCGGCGGAGACCGGAGCCGGGCGGGGCAGGGCCTGCGCCGAGGCACCACTCCCAACGAGCGTCAGACAGGCGAGGAAGAGCCTGAGCCAGCGCAGCAGGTGGGAGGAGTGCCCGTGCATTCTGGCCCAAGATTACCACGGGGTGCGGCGAGTCAAGGTGACGGGGGCTGTGCGTTCACCGTCTGGACCTTTCGAGGTCTGTGTTGTCCTCGATGAGGGCCTGGAAGTGGCTGAGCTGCTCGGCGCCGCGCATGCCCACGCGAATGTGGAAGGTGGAGTCTTTGGGGCGGCGATAGAGCCGGATGGCGGCATCCTCCTGTTCGAAGATCATGCTGTGGTGTGGATACGGCAGTCGGATGAATCCCATTTTCTCGAAGATCCGGGCGACCTCGTCTGCGGACGCGTGTTTCCCTTCGTGCCCGCCGCTGAAGTCGACATGGTGGGAGAAAGTTGGCAGGCAGATCTCCGCCATCGCCTTGAGAAAGAGCATCTCGCGGAAGCCGTTGTAGATAGGCCGCAGGTCTTTCTTCCAGGCGTGCTCGCCGAAAGGCATGAGCACCACCTGGTGGTCTTCATCCTCCGTAGGTGCCTCCAGGTCGAGCCAATGGCAATCCGAAACCAACGGGTCGCGACTCCCAAAGAGGAAGAGGAACCTCCTGGGTGGCATCACGCTCTTGGGGGCGAGCCGGTAGTTCTCCGCGACTCCCAGGATGGGGTCGTATGAGGACAGCTCTCGAAAGAGGGGTCCTCCATTGGCGCCCATGACGTTTGCGAACTGGCGATAGGCCGCTGGGAGAGGACTGCCAAAAACCTCTTCCAGCTCGTCGATAATCAGGTCTGGATACCCACGGACCTGGCCGCGGTATCCGGGACGGTATCGCTCGAGGAGATTCAGGAGCTCTTCCATGGGTCAGGCGCACTCCTTGGTGTTGTCGCAGAGCATTTCGGGAAGGAGTTCCTGGCACTCCTTGCAGGAGACAACCGTTTCGCCGTGTCCGAATTCTCGGCTTTTGGGCGCGGTGCCTTTGACGTCGGTGTGGCTGTACTGGATTGCGGACGTGGACGTTCCCATGGGGGAGAACCATCGCTCGGACATGGTGCGTGCTTTGTGGCCGGCCGCGCCTCCTGCTTGAATGAGCTTGGGGGCAGCGCACTCCCAGTTGCGCTCCCGCCCGTCGATGACCTGCTCTTGATGGTCGCTCATCTGGAAGCTCTCGACCAACTCGAATGAAGAGGTTCCATGCGCCGCATGGATGGTCTGCTGCATGACCTGACGAAACCCAGGTGTCACATCGCTGCCGGAAATGGCGATCAGGGCTTTTTTGGCGCATCTACAGAGAAGCACTCCAATCATGTAGCCCTTGGTGTAGTTCTTCTCGTCCTCATGCCAGCGTAACAGCGGGGGCATGCTCTCGAGCTGGCTCTTGAGGACGTTCATTTCGCGAGTCAGGGCGTCTTCATTCTCGATGTCCAACTTTCTCTTCTTCTTGGCCGCTTGCTCCGCAGCTTTGACTTCTTCTTGAAGAGGGATGAGTTGATCCTTGATGGTGGATTTGTCGGCTGCTGCTGGCGACCTGACGACCTCGCGCAGTTCATTCAGCCTCTGCTTCTTTGGAGTGAGCCGTAACGCTGCGTCGTGGAATTCGTTCAGCGACTTCTCATTGAGCACTTTTCGTTTCTGCTTCAACTCGGAGTACTGGGCGATGAATGGACGCTGCCTATGGAACTCCTTCATCAAATCCGCGAAGAACGTATTCATATGGACCACGACGTCATCCGTCTCGTGGACACGATGCTCGTCCAGTGACTTGTCGCAGGCCGTGCACTGCGCGTCGTCGCCGTAGGCCCAGGCGGTGCGCCCGTCGGAGATGAAGGTGGTGTTGTAGGTGTTGCCGTTGTGCAGGGTGACGTCGAGGTAGCGGACCACTCCCTTCCCCTCGACCTTCACGTCCACGCTGCCGCTGCCCCAGGCCATCTTTCCCTTGAACTTGGAGGAGATGAGGCCTCCCGCCGTCCCCGGCTCGTCTCCCGTGCTCGTGCTCAGCTCCGAGCTCGTCAGCGCCACGGGGTTGCCCTCAATCGTGACGCTCGTGCTCCCCTTCGTGAGCATCGAGTCCTGCGCGGAGTTGACGAAGGGCGTCGGCACAGGTCCTCCCGGTGTCGGTACCTTACAAACATCCGGCGCAGCCGAGGTGTGCGTGTTGCCGTCACCCTTGTGGAGAATCGAACGGCCATTCGCATAGACGCGACCCATGGTTCCTCCTCTTCACGCCTTCGGAATCATCTCCACCACGCACGCCCCCACTCGCCCCCCGTCCGCGCTCCCGTAGATGAGCGTCCTTCTCGCCGCCGGCTCCCCCCACCGGGCTCGATGCAAGGCCACGCCCAACATCACGGGACCCGCGCCTGCCCCCGCGTCTCCCAGCCCCTCACCCGAGAGGTGGACCCGCAGCGGCTCGGGCATCAGGCCCGCGTTTCTCAAATACGCCCGCGAGAACTCCGTCCCCCACCAGGTCTCTCCCGGCTGACAGGCCAGCACTCCATCCACCCGCCGTGCTCCCATCACCCCGTCGCCCCGCACACT
The DNA here is from genome assembly GCF_013372595.1 of Myxococcus sp. AM011. Taxonomy (NCBI): domain Bacteria; kingdom Pseudomonadati; phylum Myxococcota; class Myxococcia; order Myxococcales; family Myxococcaceae; genus Myxococcus; species Myxococcus sp. AM011. The sequence continues at coordinate 11,233 of NZ_JABXEM010000284.1, read as the reverse complement.
CCTCAGCGCCTCTGTCAGCCCGTCCGCGAGACCTGGCGTCATTCGCGCGAAAGGGCGAGGTTCGACCGCCAACGCTGTCCCCAACACCACCCCTGTCTCCTCCAACCCCCATGACTTCGATGCCCCTGGCCGCGTGAGCGCTACGAAGCCCGCCGCCTCGCCAGGAATCCGCCCGTCCGGGTTCTGTCGCCCCAGATGCAGCCGTGCCTTCGACAGCGCCTCCAGCGAAGCCGCATCCCCATACGAGTCCACCGCCCCCACCAGGGCCAGGGCTCCCGCTCGACCGGACTGGAGGTCTCTCGTCGCGGTGGCCAGTGCTTCGAAGAAGGCCGCCCGTCCTCCCTCGTGCACCTTCACCAGCTCCAGGCGCCCCGCGCCCTCTTCCAGAATCGCGGCCTCGAGGGCCTTCCGTTCCACCTCTGCCCCCAACCCCTGCTCCGGGAGCCCGAGGTACACAGGCACACGTCCCCGCGGTGGCAAGCATTCCAGCACGGGCCGCACGCCCACCAGCGCCTGACGCGCCAATGCGCTCATTCGCTCCGTTCGCGTCGCCGCGATGTCCAGGAGGCTCAACCGTGAGGCCCGCACGGGCTCCCCCAGGTCGTCCTCGACTTGCGTCTCCGCGAAGCGCACGAGGCCCGCTCGCAGGGATGCCAGTGTCAGGTGTGTCGTCGTCCCGATGGGCGTGCACAACCCCACCCCCACCACTCGCGCCCCGCTCATGTCACGTCCTCCCACGGCTCCAGCAGTCGCACCGTGCTCACCTCGTGCGTCGCCAATCGCCGATGCGCCGGAAACATCGCCCGCCAGGTGAGCACCACCCGGCGCTCATCAGGCTCCAGCCGCACCGTGTCCAACGTCATGCGCCGCTTCTCTCGTTTCCCCGCGAACGTGCAGCGCGCCAGCAACCTGTACTCCGGAAGGTGGAACGCCAGCGGCCCGTCTGGAAACACTCCCTCCAGCACCACGGGCTCACCTCCTCGCAAGTGAGGCGAGGCTTGCAGTCCCTCTGGAGCCACCTGGAAGAAGCGCTCGTCGAAGTCCACGGGCCACAGCGGCGCGCGCCGCTCCACCCATGCGGCGTCATATGTCCCCGCCCATCTCAAGCGCGGCTGCCAGTGCCGAGCCACCGGACCAAAGCCACACGGCGTCGGCCTGTCCGCCCATCCTCGCACCAGTGACTCTGGCGCCTCGATGGACGGCAGCGGCTGCTCCAACGCCTCCTTCGCACTCGTGTAGAAGCCGCGCCCCACGGGATTGCGTGGCTCGTATCCCGACGCCCGCGTGCCTCCGAAGCTGTACTCGTATCGCAGTGGCAGTGACTCGAACGGCAACGGGTCCGAGGCGCTCAGTCCGACCAATCCTCGATACCAGACACGCGTGCCCCAGACCTGTGCCCGCTTCTCCACGGGCCCCACACGCACTCGCACCTGGGTCCCTGTCACCTTGCGGCCACGCGGTGCCCATGCGCGCCCGTCCAACAACACGTCCGTTGCTCGCCGCGCATAGGACGACGGTGCTTCATGGCGAAGACTCGAGGTCTCCGGTGCTCCCCAGTGCGTATCCGTTCTTGGTGGCGAGGTCTGAACCTCGCTCAACGTCAGCGGCGCCACCGAGGCGCGTCCAGGCGCGGGCAAGGTGAAGGTGCCTGCCACGACGAGAACGAGACCGTCCTCGCCCTCCTTCGTCTGGGTCAGGAAGTCGGTGGCCGCGAACGGCGTGAGGTTTTCGAGAGCGGGCATGGTGGCGTGTCCTCGTCACTCTCAGCGAAGCGTGGAGATGAGCGGGCCGCTTCCCAACACCAGCCGCGCTCCTCGGGCCCGCGTGAGGGCCTCCCGCTGACGCGGGGCAAAGGCTCGCGTGGGAATGACGTGCTGCCCCTTCGTGCGGATGGCCAGTTCGCGCGCGAGCACGTGACGCCGCCGCATCGGACTCGTCTCCAGGGCTTCCAGCAGCACGGCGCCACTGAACGGCCGTCCCAGCAGATAGCGCTGTCCCTTCACGAAGCGGCTCCGCGACTCCGTCCACCAACCTCGGACCGCCGACGCGTTCGGCCACGGCAGGTCATCCTCGGGACGCACCGTGAGGTCGGCCTCGGGGTCATCGGACTCCTCGGGCTCCTCTCCTTCGAGCAGGGCGTACGGCCCCTCCAACACGAGCCCCGTCATGGCCGAGAACGCCTCCCCCGCGAGCCGGGCCACGCAAGGCACATGGAGCAGCCTCGCGCAGACCTCCATCGCCGCGAGCCGTCCGCTGAACCCCAGCGCCCACAAGGCCTCGGGACGAAGCTCGTCGTCCTTCGCCAGTCCCACCAGGAAGTCCGCGTCTTCCTCCCCGCCACCCAGCGCGAGCAACACCCTCGCCTCCGGACTCGAGGCCTCCTCCTCCCGTGCCTCCTTGCCGCACGCCTCCCATGCCATCCGCAGCCCCGCGGTCAACCCCGCCTCCATGGCCGCCAGCCGGATGCCGGGATGCGCGGAGGCGAGCAGCGCCGGCAGCACCTTCCGCGCGAGCTCCTCGGACAGTGGCCTCGCCCCATTGAGCGCGGCGATTCGCGCCCTCGGCTCGTCATGCAGGAAGTACCGCGCCAGCACCTCGGACGACGTGGACTGTCGGAAGGCCAGGACCTCCAATACATGCGCTTGAAGGTCCAGGTCGCCTGTCTTCAACAGGGACTCGACCGCGGTGCTCACTCCCTCGACTTCGCTGACCTCCAGCGCGCGGCGCATGGCGGCACGGGGTTCGACCTCCGCCCCTCGCAGTCGCGACAACACTTCGTCCACGGCGCCCTGGCTCAACAGCGCGTGGGTGGCGACAGAGACTCGTGCTGCTTCCTCCGAGTCGAACGCGGGCCTCACCACCGCGTCGAGGGCTTCCCGCTCCGCCAGCCCTTCCAGATTCCCCAACAGACGTTCTTCCCGCTCCGCCACCTCCGACAGCGTCGCATCCGGAGCCACGAGCGCTCGCTCCCATTGCTCCCATCGGAAAGACGCCTCGTCGAGGTGCTCTTCCCAGACATCCACCAACAGCATTGAAGCCTCCCCCCGCCGAGCACCCAAATCCTCGCGTGGCGCTCTGACACGGGGCTTGCGGGTCCGGAGCGCCTCACGCATGTCGTGAGGAACCACGGGTGGTCCGCCAGATTGTTGAGTGTGAAAAGGGCTCACAGCCCCGGAGGCCCGGCCTTCAATTCACTGGCCAATCGCCACCGGGACATGAACGCCACGGCTTCGCGACTGTCGTCCACGGGGCACGCCTCGGCCACACAGCCTCCACGGCACACGTCTGGTCCACGACGCAGGACGGGCCATGCCGCGACGCGGACCGGTGGGCCCGGCGAGCACAGTGAACGCCTGCGCCTACACCGTGTCGATGAAGTGGTAGGCGGAGCCGCGTCCTGGCAGCTCACGCACCACGAAGCCCCGGCGCTCGAGCACTCGACGCAGCTTGAGGTTCGGATGGGCGCAATGCACCGCGTGGACAATCCACTCGACCTGGGGCACCCCGCGCGCGCTCGCCAGTTGACGCGCCAGACGCCCCAGCGCGAGCAGAATCCCCTGGCCGCCCCGGTCCACCTGCGCCAGCTCCACCTCGAGTCGGTCCGGCAGCCGCCGGAAGCGCCCCAGCAGCTCGCCGCTGCCCACCCGGAGAATCAATGCCTCACCGGTGAACGCGAAGGCCTCCAACTCCTCCGCCGGCATGCGCAGCAGCTCCTCGGCGGAGTAGCCCTCGATGAGCTGGGTGGGGACGTCGGTCTTCATCACCACCCCGCGTAGCACACGGCGCCGCCTGTCTCGATTCGAAAGACAGGCGGGCCGGGAGCCGCGGACCGCTCGCTACTCGGTGAACAGCTCACCGGACGAGTACATCTCCGGCTCTTCCTGGCTGGTGCCACCGACGACGAGCACCTTGCCGTTGGTCAGAAGCGTGGCCGTATGTCCATGCGTCGGTGTGTCATTGCCCACGACGGAGAGCTGCCACGTGGCCGGGTTGAACAGCTCCGTGGTGCCGCCAATCTGGTTGCGCGTGCCTCGCGCGACGAGCACCTTGCCCGACGGCAGCAGCGTCATCGAGTGGCTCCGCCGACGCTCCTCGGTGGCATACGAGACGTACTCCCACTCGTTGTCCTCCGGCCAGAACAGCCATGCGCCGCTCGCGTACTGTCCCGTCTCCTGTCCCGTGGCCAGCACCGCGCCCTGGTTCAGCAGAATCGCCGCGTGTCCGTAGAAGGCCGGCGGGTCCGACACGCGGCTCCACGTGCCCGTGCTCGCGTTGTACACCTCCGCCGCGCCCGTGACGCCGTCGTCGTTGATGACCAGCACATTGCCCGAAGGCAGCAGCGTGGCGCTGACCTTCCCCGAGACGACCGACGTGGAGCCCGTCGCCGCCCACGTCCCCGTCGCCGGGTTGTACAGCTCCGCGCTCTTCAGCGCCGTGGCTCCGAAGCCGCCGAACACCAGCACCTTGCCCGAGGCCAGCAGCACCGCCTGATGGCTGCCGCGCGCCGTGCCGAGGCTGCCCGTGGCGCTCCACGTGTTCGTGGTGGGGTTGTACAACTCCGCGCTCGCCAGCGTGCCCGCGCCCTGGCCGCCGACGACGAGCACCTGTCCCGACGCCAGCAACGTCGCCGTGTGACGCGCCCGCGTCTGGCTCATCGTCGCCGCCGCGCTCCAGGTGTTGGTGGCCGCGTCATACGTCTCCGTCGACGCCGTCACCGAGCCCCAGCCATTGCCGCCCGTGACGAGCACCTTGCCCGAGGGCAGCCGCGTCGCCGTGTGGAACGCGCGAATCTGGCTCATCGACGCCGCTTGAGACCAGGGAGAGATGAAGGCCGTGCGTGCCTCGACGCGTGGCGCTTCCGCGACCGCCGTGGAAGCCCCGGCCACCGTCGCCAACGCTCCACACAATCCCAGGCCAAGCCACGTCTTCGCTGTGGTTGCTCGTGTCATCCGTTCCTCGTGGTGAAGGGTGAGGTCCGCATTGTGCCGAGGGGGACCGACGCTCCGCGCGCCCCTCCTCGTCAACATCGCGTGACGACGCGGCATGAAAGTGACTCTGTTGCATTGGAAATACAGTGGTTATAAGTCCCACTCGTGGGATTGTGGGCCGCTCCTCGCCTCGCGGGTCCTACACCCGCGCCCATGGCTTCCCCGGCTGGACGGCCGGAACCATGTTCGCGATGGAGTCGCTCGGCGGCCTCGCGTTGCTCGCGGGGGGATGGCCTCCTGTCACGCCGGAGCGACGCTCAGGGTTCGGCCGCCCAGACCTCGACCTCGTGAGCCCGTGCCCGCGCGAGTCCGTCACCCACGACGACGGAGTAGGGTGGCCTCGCGGGCTCCAGCGCGCGCACCTCTGCGGGGAGTCGGGACAGCTCCCTCCGCGCGTGCTGACGGACCTCTTCCAGAGACGGAGACGCATCGGGCAGGCGCTGGCCCGCGCGCATCACCGGCCGCAGCAGCGGGCGCCCGCTCGCGACGTCTCCGCGCCGCACGAGCAAGTCCCTGCGCGCCACGCCGTCCTCGTCCTGGCGATACACCTGCTTGGCGCCGGGCAGCAGCGCCTTGCCCGCGGACAGCTTCACGCGGCCCTTGCCCGCGTACTCCACCAGCTTGTAGGCCATGTCCAGCGAGGGCGCGTCCGCGGACACGCCCATCGCCGTGCCCACGCCGAAGCCATCCAGCGGCGCGCCACGCGCGAGCAGCTTCGCCACCGAGTCCTCGTCCAGCCCGCCGCTCCCAATCAGTCGCACGCGCTCCAGGCCCGCCTCGTCCAACAGCTCGCGCGCCGCCAGCGACAGCGCCAGCAGGTCTCCTGAGTCCAACCGCAGCGCTCGCACGCGGAAGTCCTCACCCAGCTCGCGCGCCAGTCGAATCACGTGCTGCACGCCGCGCAGCGTGTCGTAGGTATCCACCAGCAACGTCGCGTCGGGGTAGACGCGGGTGAAGGCGCGGAACGCCTCCAGCTCATCGTCATGCGACTGCACGTAGCTGTGCGCCATCGTGCCCGACAGCGGAATCCCATACCGCATCCCCGCGAGCACGTTCGACGTGGACTCCACGCCCGCCAGATACGACGCGCGAGCGACCTTCAGCCCCGCGTCCGTTCCATGGATGCGCCGCAGGCCGAACTCCATCACCGGCCGTCCCGCCGCCGCCGTCACCACGCGCGAGGCCTTGGACGCCGCGAGCGTCTGGAGGTGCACGTGGTTGAGCAGGTACGTCTCCACCAACTGCGCCTCGGGCAGCGGCGCGCGCACCTCCAGCAAGGGCTCCTGACCAAAAACGGGAGTTCCCTCCGGCATCGCGTCCAAGTCGCCGCTGAACTTGAAGCGCTCCAGCCACCCGAGCAGCCGGTCCGAGAACCGCCCCTGTGAGGCCAGCCACTCCAGGTCCTCCGCGCGGAAGCGCAGCCGCTCCAGCGTGTGGAGCGCGTCCTCCAGGCCCGCCGCCAGCAGGTAGTTGCGCCGGGTCGGAAGCCCGCGGACGAAGAGGCTGAAGACCGCCTCGTCCCACTGGCCCTCGGCCAGATACGCCTCCGTCATCGTGAGCTGGTAGAGGTCCGTCAACAGCGCGGCCTCGGGCTCCATGGCCGGCCTCCTTCAATCAATGCGCGACATGCGCCGCGCGCTGGGTGCGGGACTCAGGCCGTGGCGCCCGCTCCGGGTGGGCCCGCCGTCGCGCTCGACACCCACCGCTCCAGCTCCGGCCTGGGCAGCACACCGCTGCGCCGCGCCACCTCGCGCCCGCCAGAGAAGACGATGAACGTCGGAATGCCTTGCACGTTCAAGGCGCTCGCGGGACGCGGGTGCTGCTCCGTGTTCAGCTTGAGCACCAGCAGCCGGCCCGCCTGCGCGCGGCCCACCTCATCCAGGATGGGGCCCGCCACGCGACAGGGCGCGCACCACGGCGCCCACAAGTCGAGGAGGACGGGCACGGGAGAGCCGAGCACCGCGCGGTCCAGCGCCTCGCCGTCCACCTCCTGCGGCGCGCCCGACAAATCCAGGGCCTTGTGGCAGCGGCCACACTCCGGTGCCCCGGTAGGGCGGGGCTCTCGTACGCGGTTGAACGCACCACAGGCTGCACAGCGGAACATGACGCCTCCTCGGAGCCTCGTTCCGAAAAGGTAGGCCGTGTCGCCTCCGGAAGCGGCCCGCGCGACGTGCTTCTAACGACGCCCCCGCCTGGCCGCCAGCCCCCGGAGCGCCCGAGGCTTTTGCGTCCACTCCAAGACGTGTGCAGCTTTTGCGCGGTCCCTCCTCGCCTCGCTCCTCTTGCGCCCACGCATGGTGTGAGCGTTGCAATGGCGACCGACCGACCGGACGCGGCGGGCACACGGCCCGTCGGCGGGAGAGCAGGCATGCGGCTGGCCGTCTTCGACACCCATCGGTATGACCGGAGCGCGCTGGAGGATGCCAACGCGGAGTTCGGTCATGCGCTGACGTTCCTGGAGCCTCGACTGACGCTCCAGACGGCGCGGCTGGCGGAGGGCTTCCATGCGGTGTGCTCGTTCGTCAACGACCGCCTGGACGCGCCCACGCTGGAGATATTGCGGGCGGGGGGCGTGCGGCTCGTGGCCACGCGCTCCGCGGGCTACAACCACATCGACCTGGAGGCCGCGCGGCGCCTGGACGTGCGGGTGACGCGGGTGCCGGAGTACTCGCCGCACGCGGTGGCCGAGCATGCCGTGACGCTGGTGCTCTCCCTCAACCGCCACATCCCCCGAGCCTTCGCGCGCGTGCGCGACTGGAACTTCTCGCTGGATGGGCTGGTGGGCTTCGACATGGCGGGCAAGACGGTGGGCGTGGTGGGCACGGGCCGCATCGGCCAGGTGGCCGCGCGCATCTTCAAGGGCTTCGGCTGCGACGTCGTCTGCTTCGACGTCGCGCCGGACGAGGCGTTCGCCCGGGAGGTGGGCGCGCGCTACGTGTCGCTGGACGCGCTGTATTCGGCCTCGGACATCATCTCGCTCCATGTGCCGCTCACTCCGGGCACACGGCACATGGTGGACGCCAAGGCGCTGACGCGGATGAAGCGGGGCGTGTTGCTCATCAACACGGGCCGCGGCGCGCTCATCGACAGCCGCGCGCTCATCGATGCGCTCAAGTCCGGCCACATCGGCGCGGCGGGCCTGGACGTGTACGAGGAGGAGGAAGGCATCTTCTTCCAGGACCTCTCCGGACAGGTGCTCCAGGACGACGTGCTCGCGCGCCTGCTCACCTTTCCCAACGTGCTCGTCACCTCGCACCAGGCCTTCCTCACCCGCGAGGCCCTGGTGAGCATCGCCCGCACCACGCTGGCGAGCGTCCGGGCCTTCGAGCATGGCGAGCCCCTGGTGAACGAGGTGCGCGTCGAACAGGTGCGGCCCGCCGGAGCGTGAGCCGCGTGTGCAGGGCGGATGGGCATGACGCCCGTCCGACTCGTGGAGGAACCGCCATGTCCATCGTCTGCGCCACCAACTTCTCCGACGCCGCGCGCCGCGCCAGTGACTTCGCCGCCGAGCTGGCCCGGAAGGCGGACGTGCCGCTGTTCCTGGTGCACGTGCTCAACCCCAACTCCGCGCGCGCCTTCGGCAAGGCGCTGCACCAGGCGGCCGAGGCGGCGCTGGGAGACGAGGCCCGTCGACTGACGAAGTCGGGCGCCCGGGTGGAACAGGAGCTGCGCACCGGCGAGGCGGCGGTGGAGGTCGCGGAGGTGGCCCGGGAGCGCATGGCCACGCTGGTGGTGACGGCGCCTCCCACGCAGGAGGCGCCGTTCCTCGGCGTCGGTGGGACGGTGGACCGGCTGGCGCAGTCGCTGGACGCGCCGCTGCTCGCGGTCCGCGACGCGGAGGTGCTGGAGGCGTGGGTGCGGGGCAAACGTCCCCTGCGCGTGGTGCTCGGCGTGGACCGCTCGGTGCCCTTCGAGGCCGCGCGGGAGTGGGTGCGCGGCCTGCGCGCGTGGGGACCGGTGGAAGTCGTCGGCGCGCGCGTGGTGTGGCCGGATGAGGAGTACCGCCGCCTGGGCTTGTCGCGCCCGCTGGAGCTGGCCGAGATGACGCCGGAGCTGCGCGCCGTGCTGGACCGGGAGACGGAGGCCTTGGTGGCACCGCTGGCCTTTGGAGGCGCGGCGGCGCGCACGGTGCTGGAGCCCTCGCTGGGGCGCATCGCGGACCACCTGGTGGAGCTGGCCGAGCGGGAGCGCGCGGACCTGCTCGTGGTGGGGACGCATCACCGGCGCGCGCTCGGGAAGATGTGGAGCGTGTCCCACCATGCGCTGCGGCTGGCGCGGATGTCCGTGGCCTGCGTGTCCTCGCGCGCGGTGCCGACCGGCGTGGACGCGCCCCTGCCGTCGTTCCGCGACGTGCTGGTGGCCACCGACTTCTCGGAGACGGGCAACCGCGCGGTGGCGCACGCCTTCGGCCTGGTGGCGCCGGGCGGCACCGTGCACCTGCTCCATGTCGCGGAGGCGGGCCCGTCGGTGGAGACGGCGCAACGCAAGCTGGAGGCGCTGGTGCCTCGCGAGGCCGAGGCCACCGGACGTCACGCGCGGGTGGAGGTCATCGTCGACGGCAAGGACGTCGTGACGGCGCTGGCCCAGGCGGCGGAGCGACTCGCCGTGGATGCGCTCGTGCTCGGGACGCATGGACGCACGGGGCTGAAGCGCGCGGTGCTCGGCTCGGTGACGCAGGCCGTCCTCGCGCGCACCGAGCGGCCGGTGCTGCTGGTGCGTCCGCCCCTGGCCGGATGACCCAGGGTGTCCAGTTCCGAAACGAGCCCCGGGTCACCTGATACATCGCCGCCCCGGGGGCCCCTCGCGGAGTGTTGACCCGTCGGTATCCCGGGCGTCCAGTGCTTTGGCGGGCCGCCAATGCATTGGAGTCGAGCCCCTTTCGCGGGTAGGAGGGTGATAGTTCTCCGCATCCCTTTACCCTGGAAAGGACCCGACTCATGGCCTTCACGCTGCCTGAACTTCCGTACCGCAAGGACGCGCTCGCCCCTCACATCAGCGAGGAGACGCTCGAGTATCACTACGGCAAGCACCACCAGGCGTACGTGACGAACCTGAACAAGCTGCTCGCCGGCAAGCCCGAGGAGAGCAAGTCCCTGGAGGAGATCATCCTCTCCAGCGACGGTGGCGTGTTCAACAACGCGGCGCAGGTCTGGAACCACACCTTCTACTGGCACTGCATGAAGCCGAGCGGTGGCGGGCAGCCGACGGGCGACCTGGCCGCGGCCATCACCCGCGACTTCGGCTCCTTCGACAAGTTCAAGGAGGAGTTCTCCCAGGCAGCCGCGACGCAGTTCGGCTCCGGCTGGGCGTGGCTGGTGCTGGACAAGGACAAGCTCGCCATCACCAAGACGGGCAACGCGGACCTGCCGATGAAGCACGGCCAGAAGGCGCTCCTCACCATCGACGTGTGGGAGCACGCGTACTACATCGACTTCCGCAACCAGCGTCCCAAGTACATCGAGACCTTCCTCACCAGCCTGGTCAACTGGGACTTCGTCGCCCAGAACCTCAAGGCGCGCTGAGTCCTCGCAACCAGCGCCGCTTCATCCCGCTCGTGGGCGAGCACGGTGAAGCGGCTCTGGGTGGGGCGGGCGTCGTCAGAAGGCGATGCCCGTCTGGATTTGGGGCGAGAAGCTGATGCCCGCGTCGCCCGGCGCTCCGGTGACGAAGAAGGGCAGGTCCAGCTCCACGAACCACTTCAGATGTTCGGTGATGGGGAAGCCCTTGATGATGATGGGGACGATGCCTCCGTTGAAGGGCACGCCCTCGCCCACCTGCATGGCCAGCCGCAGGCCGCCCTTGAACGCTCCGAAGTCGTAGATGACGCCCGGGTCCAGCACGAAGCTGGTGCTGACGCTCGCCGGAGTGCCGTCGTCCTCGAACTGCCAGCGGCTGAAGGCGATGAACTCGAAGTCGAGGGCCCAGCGCTCGTTGAGGTGCAGGGTGATGCCCGGCGCGAGGCCCACGGTGAAGAAGTCCCCGAAGATGACGGTGGTGTCCTCGTCCGTGACGCTCAGGAAGGGAATCACCGCGGCCACGTGGCCACCCACGCGAGGCCCCATCATCGCCGCCGCGCCCGAACCACCCGTGGCGGCCGCCTCCCGCTTCGCCCGCTCCTCTTCCTTCTTCTTGTGCTTGTCCTTGTGGTGATGCCCCAGGGCCAGGGCCTCATCCACGTCCGCTTTCGCGCTTCCCGGAGCGAACGCCGCGAGCGCCGCGCAGAGCCCACCCAGTCCCACTGTCCC